>CADAFW010000144.1:989-8622 GCA_902787295.1 uncultured Bacteroidia bacterium | reverse complement strand
ATGCTATTCACCGGAATGCGCCATTTCAAACATTGATATCATGGGAAAGAAAGTATTGGTAGTGGGCGGCGGCGGCCGTGAACACGCAATCGTGGACGCGCTTTCGCGCAGCCCCCAGGTTGATAAGATATACTGTGCCCCGGGCAATGCCGGAATAGCCGCACAGGCGGAGTGCATGCCCATCAAGGATACCGACGTCGCCGGCCTCAAGGCCTTCGCGCTCGCCAACGGGATAGACCTTACGGTGGTCGGTCCGGAGGCTTCGCTCGCTGTCGGAATAGTCGATTCCTTCCGCGAGGCCGGACTGAGCATATTCGGCCATACCGTCAGCGCCACGCGCATCGAATCCAGCAAGGAGTTCGCCAAGATCCTGATGGAGAAATACGGCGTGCCGACCGCGTCCTACAAGTCTTTCACCGATTTCGACGAAGCTCTGGCGTACGTTTCCGGCAGGCCTTTCCCGGCCGTGCTGAAATACGACGGGCTTGCCGCCGGAAAGGGCGTCGTGATAGCCGCGGACCTCGCCGAAGCCGAGGCTGCCCTCAGGGACATGCTCCTGGACGGCAGTTTCGGTGCCGGAAAGGTGGTGGTGGAAGATTTCCTCACCGGCCCGGAATTCTCCTTCCTCTGCTTCGTGGAAGGGGAGAAGGTCTATCCCATGCCGCTCTCCCAGGACCACAAGCGCGCCTTCGACGGCGACAAGGGTCCCAATACGGGCGGAATGGGCGCCTACACCGGCCTGCCCTTCATCGACGAGGCCGACCGGACCTTCGCCCTGGAGAAGATAATGAAGCCGGTCGCGGCCGCTATGGTGGCGGAAGGCTGCCCGCTCAGCGGCGTGCTCTACGGCGGGCTCATGAAGACCCCCGCCGGCATCAAGGTCATCGAGTTCAACGCCCGTTTCGGCGATCCCGAAACAGAGGTGGTACTGCCGCTCCTCGAGAGCGACATCTACGACATCTTCTCCGCCGTTGCCGACGGCCGCGAGCCTTCAGTGCCTCTGGCCTGGAGCGATGACGTGACCATAGGCGTGGTCCTGGCCAGCGAAGGCTATCCCGGAAAATATGCCAAGGGATTCCCAATCAAGGGTTTGGACAAGGTCGATGCCACCGTCTACCATATGGGCACCGCCTCCCGCGACGGGGAGCTGGTGACTGCGGGCGGACGCGTGATGATAGTCGTCTGCCGCGACAGGGACCTTCCGGCTGCGCATAAAAAAGTGATGGAAGAGGTGGCAAAGATAGATTGCCCGCAGCTCTTCCATCGCTCGGATATAGCGCACTGGGCGCTTTAGTTTACTCGACTTTCCAGCTGATCTTCGAATAGGCCGCCTCTGCAGTAGCAAGGGCGGCTTTCACGTCCTCACCCTTGGCCAGCACGACGCCCATCCTGCGGTGGCCGTGTACTTCGGGCTTGCCGAAGAGGCGCACCTGCACGTCGGGGATGGAGAGAGCGTCGTCTATGCCGCTGAACTCCACCTTGGTACCGTCGCCTTCCACCACGATGGCCTTGGAAGCGGACGGACCGTAGAAATTGATCTTAGGGATGGGGAGTCCCAGGACGGCCCTAGCGTGCAGTGCGAACTCGCTGAGGTCCTGCGAGATCATCGTGACCATGCCCGTATCGTGCGGGCGGGGTGAGACCTCGCTGAAGAGCACGTCGTCTCCGCGTACGAACATCTCCACGCCGAAGATGCCGTAGCCGCCGAGCGCGGATGTGATCTTGCCGGCAATGTCCCTGGCCTTCTCGAGGGCGACGGGGGACATGGGCTGGGGCTGCCAGGATTCACGGTAGTCGCCGTCCACCTGATGATGCCCGACCGGATCCAGGAAAAGGGTTCCGTCGCGGTGACGTACGGTGAGGAGGGTGATTTCATAGTCGAACTTCACGAATCCTTCCACGATCACTTCGCCGGCACCTGCACGGCCGCCTTCCTGGGCGGTGTGCCAGGACGCATCGGCGTCGGCGGGGGTGCGCATCACGCTCTGGCCGTGGCCGGATGAACTCATGATAGGCTTCACGACACAGGGGGTGCCGATCTCCCTGACTGCCTCGTCGAATTCTTCCCTGGTCTTCGCGAACCTGTAGCGCGAGGTGGGGAGTCCGAGGGTCTCGGCGGCAAGCTGGCGTATGCCCTTCCTGTTCATTGTCAGGTATGCGGCATTGGCGGTCGGGATCACGTTGTATCCTTCTTTCTCGAGTTCCACGAGGGTCGTGGTAGCGATGGCCTCCACTTCGGGGATGATGTAATCGGGCTTTTCCTTCTCGATTATTTCCCTCAGTTTAGCGCCGTCAAGCATCGAAAGTACATACGAACGGTCGGCGACGTGCATCGCGGGCGCGTTCGGATATCTGTCCAGGGCGACGACTTCCACGCCGAAGCGCTGCAGTTCGATCGCCACTTCCTTGCCAAGTTCGCCGGAACCGCACAGGAGTGCTTTCTTTCCGACTTCAGTCATAGGTGTACCGAGTTTTATCATGAGTTTGGAATTTTGACAGACAAATATAATAAATAAATACGACTAAAGCCCGCTTCACAGCGGGCTTTACCGGTTAGTTAGTAGTGTATTACCTTAATAAGAAGGTTAATTATTGTTGGTTAGAATTCTCCGGCACGGCCGGAGTAGAGTTGTTTCATTTCCGATGACAAATATACGCCAAAAATTATAATCGGCAATTATTTTTTCAAAAAATTCTAAAAAAATTTTTATTTACTTTTTAAAGAATTTTATTTTCTATGCCTCCGATGATTTTTCGAGCAATTCGGGCCTCAGCAGTTTTGTCCTCATAAGCGCCTGCTCGTCCTGCCAGGCACGGATCAGCTTCGGATTGCCGCTCAGAAGCACGTCCGGAACCTTCCATCCGTTGAATTCCGCGGGACGGGTATAGACGGGAGGGGAGAGCAGGTCGTCCTGGAATGAATCGGACAGGGCGGAGGTCTCGTCGGTGAGGGCGCCGGGTATCAGGCGGACTATGGAATCCGCAAGCAGCGCAGCCGGGATCTCGCCGCCGCTGACCACGTAATTGCCCACCGAGATCTCGCGGGTGACGAGATGTTCGCGTATGCGGTGGTCGATGCCTTTGTAGTGGCCGCAGAGGATGATAATGTTCTCCTTGAGGGAAAGCTCGTTGGATATGCCCTGGTCCAGTATCTCACCGTCCGGGGACATATATATGATTTCGTCGTAATGGCGCTCGGCCGTGAGTTCTTCGATCATCCTGAACACCGGCTCAACCATCATCACCATTCCGGCATCTCCGCCGTATGAGTAGTCGTCCACGTTCCTGCGCGGACCGATGCCGTATTTCCGCAGGTTATGGACGTGGATTTCCACTATCCCTTTGCGGATCGCGCGACCCACGATGGAATGGCTCAGGGGGCTCTCCAGGAGCTCCGGAACGACCGTTAAGATATCAATGCGCATGCGTGTGTAAATTGGCTGTACAAAAATAGCCTTTTTATTCAAAGATTTTGTAAATTTGTGAGTTATTAACTAAACAACTCTATCTATCATGAGCGAAAAGATTATTCCTGAAGAGATCAATGCGGTCGCTTCAGACGTAGAAAGCAGTGGAAGAGCCCGCGGAAGAACCGAAAGCGGAAGCGGCCAACGCAATCAGCGACCTCGCCGACAAGACCCTGGCAGAACTTTCAGAGATTTTCGAAAAGATCAAGGACGGTGCGGACAGCATGGCCCACTCCAAGGAGGCCGAGGCAGTCAAGTCCGCTTTCTATAAACTTCTCGGCAAGCTCAAGGGCGAGAATGGTGAGGATGTTTCCATCAACAATCCTTTCGAGGCCGTCGAGCAGAACTTCAAGGCGATGTACGCCGACTACAAGAAGGATCGTGCCGAGTTCAACAAGCAGCAGGAGGCCCAGCGCGAGGAGAACCTCGTGAAGAAGCAGGGCATCATAGAGGAGCTCAAGGCCCTGGTGGACAACCAGGAGGACGTGAGCGCCCAGTTCCCGGCATTCCGCGAGCTCCAGAACCGCTGGAGGGAAGCCGGTCCCGTTCCGGCCACCGCTTTCCGCGACCTCAATGACACCTACCAGTTCTATGTGGAGAAGTTCTACGACATGGTCAAGATCAACCGCGAACTCCGCGACCTTGATTTCAAGAAGAACCTCGAAGCCAAGGAGGCGTTCTGCGCAGCGGCCGAGAAACTCGCCGAGAACGAGAACGTGGTGAGCGCATTCAACGAGCTCCAGAAGCTCCACGAGCAGTGGAAGGAATTCGGCCCCGTGGCCAAGGAATTCCGCGAGGACATATGGAACCGCTTCAAGGCTGCCACCGCCGTCATCAACAAGAAGTACCAGGCCCATTTCGAGGGCCTCAAGGGCCAGCAGGAGGAGAACCTCGCCAAGAAGGCCGCCCTCTGCGAGAAAGTCGAGGCCATCGCCGACAAGGAGAACATCGGCTCCGGCGAATGGAACACCCTCTCCAAGCAGATCGAGGAGATCCAGGCTGAGTGGAGGACCATCGGCTATGCCACCAAGAAGGACAACCAGAAAATCTACGACCGCTTCCGCAGCGCCTGCGACAAGTTCTTCACCCGCAAGCGCGACTACTACAACTCCTTCAAGGACAACATGAACGAGAACCTCGAGAAGAAACTTGCCATCATCGAGCAGGCCGAGGAACTCAAGGCCAGCACCGAGTGGAAGAAGGCCACCGACCAGTTCATCGCCCTCCAGAAGCAGTGGAAGGAGATCGGAGCGGTTCCCCGCAAGAAGAGCGAGCAGCTCTGGAAGCGCTTCCGCGCAGCCTGCGACGAGTTCTTCGCCGCCCGCGACAAGGAAGCCAAGCCCGAGAACGATTTCTACGCCAACCTGAAGGCCAAGAAGGCGCTGGTGGCCGAGATCGAGGCATACGTCTGCGAAAGCGCCGAGGCAGATGTCGAGAAGATGAAGGATTTCGCCGAGCGCTGGCAGGCCATCGGACACGTTCCGTTCAAGGCCAAGGACAGCATCAACGCATCCTACAGGGAGGCCATGCAGGCCAAGTTCCCCGAGTTCTCCAGCCACAGGCAGACCGCTGCCGGCGGTGCCCGCGTCCGCGCCCCGAAGAGCCCCAAGGATACCCTCATGGAGAAGTACAAGGCTCTCCAGCAGGACATCACCACCTATGAGAACAACATAGGCTTCTTCTCCGCTTCCAAGAACTCCGAACCTCTCATCAAGCAGATGCAGCAGAGGATCGAAGAGGCCAAGGCCGAGCTCAAGGAACTCGAGGCGAAGATTCGTGAGGAACAGGCAGCCGAGGAGGGCGACGAGTAATGGACAAGAATTCCATAATCGGATTCGTCCTCATTGCCGCAGTTCTTTTCGGATTCACCTTCTATCAGTCCAAGCAGGCGAAGAAACAGGCTGAGCTCCAGGCCCAGCTGGATTCCATCGCGCTTGCTGAGAAGATAGCCAGGGGAGAGATCGACACCAGCGCCGCAGCTACCGCAGCGCTCGAATACGAGCAGGCGCTCGCCACGGAATCCGTTGCCGCGGAGGAAGGTGCAAAGTCAGCCAAGATCTTCAAGGATTCCGCGCTTGACGCCGCCTACAACGCCGAGGCCCAGATCCTCGCTCTCGAAAACGACAAGTTCAAGGTGGAGTTCACCACCAAGGGCGCCCAGCCGTATTCCGTCCTCATCAAGGACTACTACAACTACGACAGCACCGCGCTCTATGTATTCCATCCCGACAATCTGGAATACAACATCAGCGTCTATACCGGCGAATTCATCCAGACAAAGGATTTCAATTTCGTCGTGACCGAACAGACGGACAGCACCCTCGTGATGCGCCTGCCTTTCTCCGGCGGGAAGTACATCGAGCAGCGCTGGGCCATCTCCAAGGGCAGCTACAAGGTGGACAACACCCTTTCCTTCATTGGCGAGGGCCTTGTACCGCGTAACGTCAGCTCCTTCGACATCGACTTCAGGGTCACCATGCCGCGAATGGAGAAGGGCTACAAGAACGAGACGCAGTACTCCAAGCTCAACTTCTATTACGAAGGCGACAAGAAGCCCGTGGAAATCGGCCGCGGCCGCAACGGCAGCAAGAGGGTGGAGCGCTTCGACTGGTTCGCCTGCCAGCAGCAGTTCTTCTCCGCCATCATGAGCGCTCCGGACAAGTTCGCATCCGGCGAACTGGCCGTGGAATTCTTCCCCGAGGCGGACGAAAACCGCAACCTGATGCACTGCAGCGCCCTCATGCGCGCAGATCTCAAGCCGAACAGGGACAACGTGATACCGTTCGAGTTCTACTTCGGCCCGAACCACTTCAAGACGCTCAAGAGCTTCGACAAGAAGTACGAGAAGATCATCCCGCTCGGCGGTTGGCTCGTAGGCTGGTTCACCAGATACGCCATCATCCCGATGTTCGACTTCTTCAGCCGCTTCATCAAGAGCTACGGCCTCATCATCCTGCTGATGACCATCGTCATCAAGATCGTGGTCTTCCCGCTCACCTACAAGTCGCTTGCATCTTCCGCGAAGATGGCTGCGCTGAAGCCGGAGATCGAGAAGATCAACAAGAAGTATCCCAAGCAGGAGGATGCGATGAAGAAGCAGCAGGCCACGATGGACCTCTATAAACGGGCGAATGTGAGCATGATGGGCGGTTGCCTCCCGATGTTCCTGACCTTCCCTATACTCTGGGCAATGTTCAGGTTCTTCCCGGCATCCATCGAGCTCCGCCAGCAACCGTTCCTCTGGTGCCACGACCTCAGCGCTTACGACAGCATCGTGGACTTCGGCTCGAGGATCCCGATCCTCGGCGACCACATCTCCCTTTTCGCACTCCTGATGGCCGTCACGATGTTCATCTACTCCAAGTTCACGATGAACAACCAGGCCGCCGCAAGCGACCCCAGCGCGCAGAGCATGCAGTTCATGACCGTGTGGATGATGCCGATCATGATGTTCTTCATCTGTAACAACCTCTCCGCGGCACTGAGCTACTACTATCTGCTCTCACAGCTCATCTCCATAATCCAGACCCTCGTGATCCGCAAGTCCGTCAACAAGGAGGAACTCCTTGCCAAGGTCCGTGCTTCCGAAGGCAAGCCGCTTCCCAAGAGCAAGTGGCAGCAGAGGCTCGAAGAGGCCCAGAGACTGCAGGAGCAGCAGATGAAGCAGCAGAGGCGCAGATAATGTCCATTGAGACAAACATAGAGTCTATCAAGGAAAGGCTTCCCGAGGGCGTGAAACTTGTGGCTGTGTCCAAGTTCCATCCTCTGGAAGCCATTCTTGAAGCATATCAGTGCGGCCAGAGGGCTTTCGGCGAGAACCGCCCGCAGGAACTCGCCGCCAAGGCCGTCCAGCTTCCCCAGGACATAGAATGGCATTTCCTCGGCCATCTACAGACCAACAAGTTGAAGATGGTCCTGCCTTATGCCAGCCTGGTCCAGTCAGTGGATACGCTGCACCTGCTGCAGGCCATCGACGAGTGGGGCGGGAACAACGGCAAGGTCATCGACGTCCTGCTCGAACTCCATATCGGTGCGGAAGAGACCAAACAGGGCTTCGTGGAGGAGGATATCCTCGACCTGCTGTTCACTGTCGCCAATTCCCTCAAGCCGGACGGAACGCATTCCAAGTATCCCAACATCAATTTCCGCGGCCTCATGGGGATGGC
>CADAFW010000144.1:0-976 GCA_902787295.1 uncultured Bacteroidia bacterium | reverse complement strand
CGTATCAGCCAGTTCCTGGACTATCTCCGCGACCTTTTCCCCGAGCTTCCCGCATTCGACCAGCTCTCCATCGGAATGTCCTCCGACTGGCCGTTGGCCCTCGACTACGGTGCCACCATCATCCGCGTCGGCACCGCCATCTTCGGCGAGAGGCAATACTAGTTATTCTCCAAGTTTCGCTTAGCCGGATGCGGCAATATGCCACCGGAAGGACTCCGCTCACTTCGTTCGCTCCGGCCCCTCCCAGCGCCATCTGCGTCATCGCTATGCGATAACTTGCTGTCGCCGGGCCCCGCCCCCTGCCCGTGTCCGGGGGTGGACACGCCTTCCCGGTGGCATACTGCCGTACCGGCTAAAGCGATGCAAGCAAAAAAAAGAGTGACCACGGAAGGCCACTCTCTTTATTTCAATCAGATGATTTCTGTCCGGCAAGCCTATTTCTTATAAGCCTCGGCGGCGGCGAGCATCCTGGCGGCGCGCTCGGAAGTCTTCGGATGGGAAGCGAACTTCTGGGAGAGGTTCGAAGAGGCGGCGCTGCTGCCTCCGGAAAGCGTAAGAAGCTTGTTCAGGGCCTTGTACATGCTGTAGGGGCTCTGGCCGCAATCGATCGCGAACTGGAAGCCGTACTCGTCGGCGGCATACTCCTGCTTCTGCGAGAACTGCGCATTGAGGAAGGACTCTGTGATGTTGCCGAGGGTGGAAGCGGTGATGGCGCCGAGAGAGCCGGCTGCACCCACAGCGTCCACTGCAGCGGAGGCCAGATAGGCTTTCTTCATAGCATTCTTGGTGTCCTGATGCACGAGATGGCCGAGTTCGTGGCCGACGATGGCGACGAGCTCTTCATCGGTCATCGCGTCCATAAGTCCGGAATACACGCGCACGGAACCGTCGCCGGAAGCGAATGCATTGATCTCCTTGGTCTTGTAGACCTTGAAGTTGACCGGAAGGTTGCCGACGGCCTTCACCCTGCCGAACA
>CADAFW010000143.1 GCA_902787295.1 uncultured Bacteroidia bacterium | reverse complement strand
TTCGGAATGGAGATGGGCGTCATCCTCCAGGCCCCCATGCCGGGCCTCATCAAGTACCACCTCGAGAACAAGTAGGCAATGGGCAGGAACAAATACATCATACCGCTCGCATTCATAGGAATGATGTTCTTCACCGTCGGATTCGCGACGGGCATCAACGGCTACTTCGTGCCGTTCCTTGAATCGAACCTCCACCTGAGCTCCGCGCAGAGCTACCTCGTGATCGCCGCGACCTTCGTGGCCTTCCTCGTGTTCAGCTTCCCTGCGTCCACGATCATCGGGAAGATAGGCTACAAGCACACCATGTCGCTGTCCTTCTTCCTCTTCGCGCTCGCGTTCTTCCTCTTCATACCCGCGGCGCGGCTGGAGAGCTTTGCGATGTATCTGCTCGCCTGCTTCCTCAGCGGCACTGCCAACACCATCCTGCAGGCCGCCATCAACCCGTACGTGACCATACTCGGCCCGATAGACAGCGCCGCCCGGCGCATCTCCATAATGGGAATATGCAATTCCCTGGCGCTGGGCCTGCCGTCCGTGTTCATCGCTGCCGTGACGCGCAAGAGCATCGCCTCGGTGAACCTGGGCGACCTGGACAAGCCGTTCTACATCATCATAGCAGTGCTCGTAGTGCTGGGCATCGTCACCTTCTTCGCCCCGCTGGAGGAGGTCAAGGCCGCCGGCGAGGAGAACGAGGAGGACTGCCCGTACGCCGCCGGCAAGACCTCGCTCTGGCAGTTCCCGCACCTCGTGCTCGGCGCGCTGGCCCTCTTCGTCTATGTGGGCGTGGAGAACCTCGCGCTGCTCACCGTGCTTGACTACGCCAAGGACCTGGGCCTGGAGAATCCGGAGAAATACACCGTGTTCCCGGGCATAGGAATGGCCGTGGGCTACATCCTGGGCATCATTTTCATCCCGAAGTACATCTCCCAGGTCACCGCGCTGCGCATCTGCACCTGGATGGCCGTGATAGATTCGCTGCTCATCGTGCTCACCCCGCCGACGGTGTCCGTGTGGTGCGTCGCGCTGCTCAGCCTCGCCTGCTCGCTGATGTATCCGGCCATCTGGCCGCTCGCCATCACCGACCTCGGCAAGTTCACCAAGAAGGGCTCCTCGCTGCTGGTGGCCTCCATCGGCGGCGGCGCGCTCATCCCCCTCATCTTCGGCTTCCTGAAGGACGCCGTGGGCACTCCGGGCGCCTACTGGATCTGCCTGCCGTTCTACCTTCTCATAATGTTCTACGCCTACAAGGGTTACAAACTCAGATAGCTATGAAAAATGCCCTCCTCACAGTCCTGACTGCTATCTTCGTACTGGCCTCGACTGAGGCGGGCGCCTGTACGACGGCCGTCATCGGTGCCGGCGCCAGCGAAAGCGGCAGGCCTATGCTCTGGAAGCAGCGCGACACCGACAATCCCTTCAACGTCCTGGTCCACATACCCGCGGCGGAGGGCCGCTATGCCTATACCGCCGTGTTCAATGCGGACGACACCGGACGCAACGCCGTCTATGCCGGCTCCAACGAGAAGGGATTCGCCATAATGAACAACATGTCCTACAACCTCGCGAAGGGCGATTACGACGCGCGCAACGGCTCCCTGATGCGGCGTGCGCTCGAATCCTGCGCCACCGTGGCGGAGTTCGAGGCAATGCTCCGCGCCGAGGACCCGCGTACCTGCGAGGCCAATTTCGGCGTGCTGGACGCCACCGGGGCGGCATGCTACATAGAGGCTTCCGACTCCGTGCTGGTGCGCTACGACGTGCCGGAGGACGGCTGGCTGGTGCGCACCAACTTCTCCCTCGCCGGCAGCCCGAAAGGCTCGGGTTACGCCCGCTACGAGACTGCCGTGGGCCTTATGGAGAGGCACAAGGGCAAGTTCTCCCCGGAGGACCTCGTGGATGGCCTCGGCAGGAGCTACCGCAATGCCGTGCTGGGCTACGACGCCTCCCGGAAATTCGCCTGCGGCTACACCTACGACGAGGATTTCATCCCGCGCCCCAGCACCACCAGCAGCGTGGTGATGGACGGCGGCGACCTGATGTGGGTGGCCATAGGATACACTCCGGGCGCATATCTGATGCCGGTCCGGGTGTCCGCCGGTGCGGCCCTGCCCGCCTGCCTCACCCCCGGTGAAGACGGCAACGCCCCCGCCAACGTCCTTGCGGACGAGATCAAGAAGAAAACCCACCATCTCGGCCGTGACGCCGGGAAGAAATACGTGGACTTCCGCGTGATGAAGCCGGTGCTGCGCATCGTGCGCCGCTATGAGAAGGCGGCTGCCGGCATCTATGCGCGCTGCGGCTCCGACGTGGAAGAGATGAACCGGCAGCTGGATGCGCTCTTCGGGCGCTTCCGCGACGAAATAGACTCTATATGAAAAGATTGACTGTGAAGCTTGCGGCGCTGGCATCCTGCCTGGCGCTGCTGTCCGGCATTACGCTGGTGTCCGCCCCCGCTGCGGGCGCCCGGGTGAAGAAGGACCTGCGCGCCGCTTCTGCGGGCGTCAAATACCTGGACGGCACATTCGCCCTCTATGATTCCCTCCAGCGGCAGATCTTCGACTACGCCGAGGTGGGCTATCACGAGTACAAGAGCGCCGAAGCCCTCTGCCGCCACCTTGAGGAGAACGGATTCACCGTCGAGAGGGGCATTGCAGGCATCCCTACGGCCTTCGTAGCCCGTTTCGGGAGCGGGAGTCCGGTGATAGGCTTAATGGCCGAATATGACGCGCTTCCGGGCCTTTCGCAGGAAATCCTGCCTTACAGGAAGGCGCGCGTGGAAGGCGGTTCCGGCCACGGATGCGGGCACAACCTGCTCGGCACCGCGGCGGTCGCGGGAGCCGTCGCCATCAGCAAATACCTGGCGCAGGGGCACGCGGGCACCGTCTGCCTCTTCGGCTGCCCTGCCGAGGAAGGCGGTGGCGGCAAGGCCTACATGATGCGCGAGGGCTGCTTCGAGGGCCTCGACGCGATGCTGGACTGGCACCCCGACACGCAGATCACCGTCAACGACAAGACCGGCCTCGCCAACGTGCAGGTCAAGTTCAGCTTCCACGGCAAGTCCTCCCACGCCGCAGGAGCCCCCGACAAAGGCCGCAGCGCGCTGGACGCGGTGGAGGCGTTCGACTATATGATGAACCTCATGCGGGAGCACGTTCCGTCGGATTCCCGCATCCATTATGTGATCACCGCCGGCGGCAAGGCTCCCAATGTGGTCCCCGATTTCGCGCAGGTGGTCTATTACTTCCGCAACCCCGACCGCGAGGTGGTGCGCGACATCTTCAACCGTGCCGTCAAGGCCGCCGAGGGAGCCGCGATGGGAACGGGCACCACGATGGAGTACGAGATCATCTCCGGCAACTACGAGCGCCTGCCCAACCAGACCCTTTCCGACCTGGTTTACAAGAACTTGCAGGCCGTCGGGGGAGTGTTCTACGACGACGCGGAGATGGCTTTCGCGAAGGAGATGATGGCTAACAGCGGCATCACCGACCCGGCTGCCGTGGATGCGGCGCTCTGGAAGATCCAGCACGTCATCCCGGCCTCCGAGAACAAGCTCAGCGGCTGGGTCTCCAGCGACGTGGGCAACGTCACCTGGGGCGTGCCGACGGGCAGTTTCAGGATGGCGGCGTTCGCTCCTGCGGGCAGTGGCCATTGCTGGCAGCAGGTGGCCAGCGGCGGCTCCACCATAGGCACCAAGGGCCTGATGGCGGCCGCGCGCGTCTTCTACCTCTGCGCCTACGACCTGCTGAACTCTCCCGAGACCGTCGCCGCCGCCAAGGCCGAGTTCGAGCGCAAGCGCGGCGCCGACTTCAAGTTCGTGCCCCTGATGGGGGACCGGCAGCCCGATTTCGACTATCAGTTGAGGAAGTAAGATGAAGAAGCTGTTTTTTGCGCTCCTGGCGCTGGCCGCGCTGTGTTCCTGCGGGAATTCCGGGGTCCGTCCCGGCTCCGGTTCCGGGGATGACGGCCGCTCGCGTGCCATAGACGCGGAGTTGCTGGCGGTGCTGGAGCAAAATGCCTTTCAGTCGGAGGACAATCCGTTCTTTACCGCAAGCATCAAGGACGTCGTGCGCGACCCGT
>CADAFW010000142.1 GCA_902787295.1 uncultured Bacteroidia bacterium | reverse complement strand
CCTGCGGAAAGGAAGCCACAGGGCGGCCCTGGTGCCTATTATCAGCCTTGCCTCGCCGCTGCGCACGGCATCTGCGGTCTTGCGCCTGCGGGCGGTGCTAATGTCCGAGGTGAATAGCTGCGGGATGCTTGCCGGAAGCAATTCCCTGAATTCCGCTTCGAGCCTGTCGCAGAAGGCCTTCTCCGGAGCCAGTACGAGGACCTGGAAACCCTCTTCCAGCACACTGCGCGCCGCTTCCGCATAGCATCCGCCGCGCCCCGTGCCTATCAGCACTTCGGGCTTGCCGGGGGCCTTCCTGCGGGTGAGGGATGCGTCCGCCCCGGCTCTTTTTCCGTCCGCCGGAGCCTTGGCTTCCAGCAGCGCGACCTGCGCCACCGCCGCCTCCAGCGCGGCCTCGGCATTATGTATCGCATCGATTATCTTTGCGCGATCCTCTTCCAGCAGGCTCCTGATCTTCGAGCCTTCCTTCTTGGCGGGGATGGCCTCTTCCTTCTTCTTCAGGCGGTACTTCAGCTTGTCCAGCCGCTTCGTCCAGGTGGCCACCACGGCTTCCGCGGTCCTCCTGGCCGTCTGCGAGGCCTTTTCCACGGCATCGGCGGCTATCTTCTCGCTCCGCACCTTGCCGGCGGGGTAGGCGGCCTTGAAGACTTCTCCCACGGAACACATATAATAGGAGGCGATGAATTTCCAGAAACGGATCTCCTCCGGCGTCACGTCCGCCAGGCCGTCCACGACCTCCAGCACTTCCTGCACCTTTTCCGCGGCCACGTCGGGCGTGACCCCGACTGCCGACACCACGCCTATGTACTCGCGCCTGGCGAACATCACCCTGACCCTGCGGCCGACGGGGGTGCCTTCCGGGGCGCTGTAGACCGGCGTCCAGCCCAGTTTGAGGGGGAGTATGACCTCGACGTAATGCATTGATGCGAATATAGCACGAATCCGACCCAAAAAAAAGAGGCCGGGCTTTTTTTGACGGGGGCTAAGCCGCCCCCGGACCCCTTGCGCCCTCAAGGCCTTTCCGACTTTCTTGCGAAAGTCCCGGCCCGGGCGGCCCTGCTGATGCAGGGTATCACACGTCCCGGTCTCCGCCGGGCGGTCTGAGGACCGCCATCGCTGCGCTCCACTCGGCCCGGGCGGTTTGGGCGTCGAATGGAACAGATTGGCTATCAGTTTCTTGCGTCATTCGACCAGGGCGATAATGGAGGGGTCGATACACGTAATCATTTTATATTCAACATAATCCATTCGACGCGCTTCCGCCGCAAACCTCGCGCTTTGGGCGCAGCTCCACGGATGCGCGCCGTGAAGAACCTGCCCTTTGACATACATACAAAAGAAGAAGGGTGACTGTCAGTCTCTCGACTTTTCAGTCACCCTCTCCGGATCTGTAGGTCAAAAATGAACCCTGTCTTGCGACGGGACTATTTTGCAGCTGCTGCCTCGGCGGCCTTGATCATATCTTCGTTAGCGGAGATATAGACCTCGACGCGACGGTTCTGTGCACGGCCTTCAGCGGTCTCGTTGGTAGCAACGGGCATGCTGTAGGACTTGCCCTCTGCGGTGATGCGGGACTTGGCGATACCGTTGTTCTGGAGGAGCGTGGAGACTGAATTAGCCCTCTGGAGGGAAAGCTTCTCGTTCACGGCGTCAGAACCGGTGTTGTCGGTGTGGCCGTAGATGGTGATGTCGGTGTCCTGGAGGTCCTTCATGTCATCTGCGAAGGTCTTCAGGTTGGCCTTTGCCTTGTCGCTGAGCTTGGCGCTGTTGGTAGCGAAGAGGATACCGCTGTCGAAGGTGACCTTGATGGCCTTGAGGCCGTTTGCATCCTCGATGGTCTCGACCTGGGCGTTCTCGAGCTCTGCAAGCTCTGCCGCCTTCTTGTCCATCTTGTCGCCGATGATGGCGCCTGCGCCTGCACCTACTGCAGTTCCGATGGCTGCGCCGATGGCTGCACCCTTCTCGCCGCCGATGAGGGCACCTGCCGCAGCACCGATGGTGGCTCCGCCTGCGGTACCGATGAGGGCACCCTTGGCGAGATTAGACATTGATGAGCAGCCGGAGAAAATCATCAGGCCGCAAGCTGCAATTAAAAGAATCTTTTTCATTTTGTTATGGGATTAAGTTATTCGCACTTAAGTAGCAGTAACGCAAATATAACGAATTATTTTTTGTACACAAGAGCCCTGCCCACCCAAAGTTGCTTGTCCTTGCGGGGATTGCGCACGTGGACCGTCACGCTGTGCTCGCCGTCCTCGAGGTCGTATGCGTGGAAAATATGGTCCTGGCTGGTGTAGGCGTTCTCGCCGACCTCCACGGTGGCGAAAGGCTTGCCGTCCAGGGTGATGTCCGTAATGGCCTTGTAGTCGCCGTCCTGCCTGTTGCGCAGGCGGCCCGAAAGCACGATTCCGCTGCCGTTGAAGGTGAATTCCACGTCATTGTTGACCGCGTGCTTGTCCACGGTCACGATCTTCTTGAGGCTCACGCCCTCGAAGCTCTGCTCGTAGCGCACTGCCTGAGGCTCCTGGACCTTGATCTTCACGTATTTCTTGCCGACCTTGCCGCCGTTCTTCTCGATGACCTGGAGGGCCTGCTTGAACGACAGTTCGGAGGCCTTGTTCAGGCTGATGTCGGTATATGCGAACGGCAGGTCTTCCACCTCGCGCACGTTGGGCATCCATTTCTCGGGGATGTTGCTGTAGCCGAGCATGGTGCCGAGCACGCCGGCGGCCGATGCGGGGTTGCAGTCCGAATCCTGTCCGCAGCGGGTGGAGATGTCGATGGTGCGCTCGAAGTCACCCTCGCCGTAGAGCAGGCCGATGACTATGTATGCGCCGTTGATGACAGCGTCGATGCGGAAGGTTCCGCCGGGCTCGCTGGGGCAGTCGGTCTCGTCGGTATAGTTGTCCTGGGCCTTCTGCCAGGCATATTTCCAGTCCGTGGGATTCTCCTTGTGCCACTTGATCACGTCGGCGATGCAGCGGTGGTAGCGGCTCTTCTCGGGCAGTACCTTGAGGGCCTCGTTGACGATGAAGTCCACGTCGTCGTTGACGAATGCCAGTGCGTAGAGGGCTGCGACGTACACTCCGCCGTACCAGCCGTCGCCGTAGTTCATCATATGGCCGATGCCGTCGCAGTAGTAGGATGCGGCGTTGGGCATTCCCGGCGCCATGATTCCGGCGTAGTCGGCTTCGATCTGGAAGTCGATGTCATCGGCGTGCGGGTTGTTCTTCCAGTGGCCGGACTCGGGCGGCATGATGCCGGCGAGGATGTTGGCCCTTGCCTGGAGATTGGCGTGCCACAGCTGATAGCCGGCGTATGCGAACGCATTGGCGAAATCCTCTATCGGGGCGTCGAGGCCCTTCTTGTCGAACACCTCCACGAAGGTGAGGTCCATATAGACGTCGTCATAGAGGCCGGGGGCGTTGTCGAAATACCATTTGATGCGATGTTCCGGCCATTCGATGGCAACGGAATCGGGAATCATCCTGCCGGTGTACTTGAATTCCGTAGGTCCTCCGTAGGTACAGCCGACGGTCTGGCCGACCCAGCCGCCTTTGATCTTGTCCATGAGGACGTCCTTGGTCATTTTCACCGACCTGCCCTGTACGCAGGCCGTGGGCAGCAGAAGAATCGCTGTCGCGAGCAAAGCATAGATTTTTCTCATATCAGATCAGCATTATCTGTGTAAAGTTACGGCATTTTGAGGAAAAATCAATAAATTAGTAAGCCATATTTGGCGCGCCAACCACATTTATCCAGTTATGCCGATGAACTACGGAAAAGCCCTCCTGGCAGCGTTCCTGCTGCTTTCCCTGTCCTTGAATTCCTGCGCAAAAGGCGATCCTTACGCGAGGGAAATGCGCTCCGCCGCCACCTATTCCGCCCTCACTTCCGCCAACCACCCGCGCCTCTTTGCGGACGATGAAGAATTCGCGCGGATCAGGGAGACGGTCCAGGAAGGCGGCAACCCCATGCTCAGCCGCCTTCACGAAAGGGTGATGCAGATTGCCGAGAGCGATGGGCAGTCCCCGGACACGCTCGTGGCAAAGCTGGATGCCTCCAACATGCGCCTGCTCGC
>CADAFW010000141.1 GCA_902787295.1 uncultured Bacteroidia bacterium | reverse complement strand
GCATTCTGCGCAGTCGGAACGGGCTTTCCGGCCCTCGGAATCTTAGTTTTGGTATTAGATGCAAATTTTACTATTTTTGCAAGCTATCCGAAACTGATAATAACACACAATATTGCAAATGAAAGATTATTCTACCAAAGACATTCGCAACGTGGTCCTCATCGGTGCTACCAAGTCCGGTAAGACCACGCTCGCCGAAGCCATGCTCTATGAGGGCAAAGTGATCGACAGGAGGGGTACCGTCGAGGACAAGAACACCATGTCCGACAGCGACGAACTCGAGAAGGTAAACCAGAGGTCCATCTACGCCACTCCGCTTTACGCAGAGTTCGGCGGGGTCAAGGTCAACTTCATCGACGCGCCCGGTGCCGACGACTTCATCGGAGGCGCTTATTCGGCATTCAAGGTCTGTGACACCGGCATCCTCGTGGTCAACGCACAGCAGGGCGTCGAGGTCGGCACCGAGAACTTCGTGCGCCGCGCCGAGGAGCAGAGCCTTCCCCTCATCATCGCCGTCAACCAGCTCGACCACGAGAAGGCCGACTGGGATGCAGTCCAGAACTCCCTCAAGGAGTCTCTCGGCGGCAAGATAGTCACCCTCCAGTTCCCCGTGAACGCAGGTCCCGCCTTCGACGGTTTCGTGGACGTGCTCACCATGAAGTACTATCACTTCAAGGACGCCAACGGCACCCGCGAGGACCTCGAGATCCCCGCTGAGTACGCCGACCAGGCCGAGGAGGCCCGCCAGGAGCTCATCGAGAAGGCCGCCGAGTTCGACGACGCCCTCATGGAGAAGTTCTTCGAAGAGGGAACCCTCTCAGAGGCCGAGATCAACGAAGGTCTCAAGAAGGGCATCACCTCCGGCGAGGCATATCCCGTCTTCTGCGTCAGCGCGAAGAAGGACATCGGCGTGAAGAGGATCCTCGAGTTCACCAAGGACGTCGCCCCCGCACCCGACTGCAAGCCTGACGGAGCACCGTCCCTCTTCATCTACAAGAACGACGTGGAGCAGCACCTCGGCGAAGTGTCCTACTTCAAGGTAATGAGCGGCAACATCACTCCCGGTCTCGACCTCGAGGATCCCGTTACCGGCAACAAGGACCGTCTCTCCGCAGTCTATGCCGTCGCAGGCAACAAGAAGGAGTCCGTCCAGGTTCTCCACGCAGGTGACTTCGGCTGCGCCGTGAAGCTCAAGAACAGCAAGTCCAGCACCACCCTTTCCCTGCCCGGCTCCGGCATCAAGTACGACAAGATCCAGTATCCGGATCCGAAGTACCGCTGCGCCATCAAGGCCAAGGTCCAGCAGGAAGAGCAGAAGCTCGGCGACGCCCTCAAGAAGATCTCCTCTCAGGATCCTACCGTGGTCGTCGAATACTCCAAGGAGTGCCGCCAGACCATCCTCTCCGGCAACGGTGAGCAGCATATCAACATCGTCAAGAACCGCCTCGTGAACGAGTTCGGCGTGGACGTGGAGCTCTTCGCCCCGAAGGTGCCTTACCGCGAGACCATCACCAAGGTCGCTACCGCGCAGTACCGTCACAAGAAGCAGTCCGGCGGCGCCGGCCAGTTCGGTGAGGTCCACCTCCTCGTCTGCCCCGCTGAAGGCGAGCTCAACACCAAGTTCAAGATCGACGGCAAGGACACCCAGCTCAACATCAAGACCCAGGACATCACCGACCTGGAGTGGGGTGGAAAGCTCGAGTTCTACAACTGCGTCGTCGGCGGTGCCATCGACCTCAACTTCATGCCCGCCATCCTCAAGGGTATCAAGGAGAAGATGACCGAGGGCCCTCTCACCGGTTCCTACGCCCGCGACATCCGCGTGTTCGTCTATGACGGCAAGATGCACCCGGTGGACTCCAAGGAAATCGCGTTCATCATCGCCGGCCGCAACGCCTTCAAGGAAGCATTCCGCAACGCCGGTCCGAAGATCCTCGAGCCTATCTATGACGTCGAGGTGATGACCCCTGCAGAGTACCAGGGCGCCGTGATGTCCGACATCCAGAACCGCCGCGGTATCCTCGGCGACATGGGCGCAGACAAGGGATTCGCAATCCTCAAGGCACGCGTTCCTCTCGCAGAGCTCTACCGTTACTCCACCACCCTCAGCTCCCTCTCCGCAGGTTCGGCTTCCTTCACCATGAAGTTCGCCGACTACCAGCCTGTGCCTGGTGACGTCCAGACCAAGCTCCTCGCAGAGTACGCAGCTGCCGAGCAGGACGAAGACTAATCAATGTCAACCCTATAGGAAAAGGCGGCCCTTGCAGGTCGCCTTTCCCGTACAGGGCCATCCCTACCGCAAGCAAGACACCATCGATGAAGAAGACAATAGCCATAGCGCTGCTCTCTTGCGCCGCATTCCTGGCGGCCGCGCAGCCCAAAGTCCTTTCGCACAGGGGATTCTACACCAGCGAAGGCAAGACCGTGACCGACGAGAATTCCCTCGAATCCCTCAGGCGGGCGCAGGAAGCCGGCATCTGGGCGGTGGAATTCGACGTCCACCTCACCTCCGACGACAGCCTGGTGATCCTCCACGGCCCCAAGATACTGGGAACCGACATCGACGTGCAGAATAGCAGCTTCGAGACCGTCCGCGCCGCGCGCCTGCCCTATGGCAACCAGGTGCCCACCCTGCGCGAATGGCTGCAGCTGGCCAAGGCCACCCCGTCGCTCCTTCTCTTCCTCGAGATGAAGGCCCACGCCACCCCGGAGCGCGAAACGCAGCTCGCCGAGGCGGTGGTGAAGGAGGTCCACGCCCAGGGTTCGCAGGCCCAGGTCCGCTACCTATCCTTCAGTGAGCACGAACTCGATGAGGTGAAGCGCCTGGACCCGGACGCCGAGGTGACCCTGAACGCCTCCAGGTATTCCAAGGACCTGGTTCCCGAGAGGGCCAAGGCAAAGGGATACGCCGGCATTTCCTACCACTACCAGCTCTTCCTCGAGCACCCCGAATGGGTGGCCCGCGCTACCGAGCTCGGGCTGGACACCTACTACTGGATGGTGGACAACAGCTTCATGGCCGACGTGGCGGTGGAGCTGGGCGCGAGCGTCATCACCTCCAACTATGCCGACCTGATGATGCGTCATTACAAGCAGAACGCCAAGGGCTTCCACGGCCGCAGGCATAGGAGATAATCTAAAAGCAATCAATTGAAAATGAAAAAGATAGCAGCAGCACTCGCGGCCGTGCTCATCAGTCTGGGCGCCGCAGCGGACGAGGGAATGTGGCTCCTTCCCCTCCTCCAGGAAATGAACGCGGACGCCATGCGCAACATCGGTTGCCGCCTCACCCCCGAAGACATCTTCAACATCAACAACGCCTCCATCAAGGACGCCGTGGTACAGTTCGGCGGCGGCTGCACCGGAGAGATCATCTCCGACAAGGGCCTGCTCGTGACCAACCATCACTGCGGCTACGGCAGCATCCAGGGCCTTTCCAGCCCCGAGCACAACTATCTCGAGGACGGCTACTGGGCGATGAGCCTCGAGGAGGAGCTCCCGGTTCCCGGCCTCACCGTCAAGTTCCTGCAGAACATGACCGACGTCACCGACGCCTTCGCGGGCCTCAAGAAGGACAAGGAGGTGGAGAAGCTTACCGACGCCCTCGTGAAGCAGGCGGAAGCGGAGAATCCTAACTGCACCGCGATGGTGGTCAGCTTCTACAACGGCAACGCCAAGTACCTCATAGTCTACAAGATCTACCGCGACGTCCGCTTCGTGGGCGCACCCCCGGCATCCATGGGCAAGTTCGGCGGCGAGACCGACAACTGGATGTGGCCGCGCCACACCTGCGACTTCTCGATGTTCCGCGTGTACGCCGGCAAGGACAACGAGCCCGCCGACTACTCCGTGGAGAACGTCCCCATGGTGCCCAGGCGCTCGCTCAAAATCGCCCTCTGGGGCTATGAGGAGGGCGATTTCGCCATGATTATGGGCTATCCCGGAAGGACCCAGCGCTTCCAGACCGCCTCCCAGCTCGAATCCATGCTCGCCACCAACCAGATCAAGATAGACGCCCGCACCGTGCGCCAGGACGTGCTCTGGAAGGAGCATGCTCGCCACCAACCAGATCAAGATAGACGCCCGCACCGTGCGCCAGGACGTGCTCTGGAAGGAGATGCGCGCCGACGACACCGTCAGCCTCAAGTACGCCAACAAGTACGCCGGCTCGGCCAACGGCTGGAAGAAGTGGATCGGCATGAAGCAGTCCTTCGCCGCCCTGGACATCATCGGACGCGAGGAGGCCAAGGAAGCCGCCCTCCGCGAATGGATAGCGGCCGATGCAGCCCGCACCGAAAAATACGGCAGCGCAATGGACGACATCGCTTCCTGCGTGAAAGCGATGGATCCCGGCTTGCAGGCCTTCACCCTCCTGAACGAGACCATAGGCCGCATCGAGTTGCTCGGGCTCTCCGATTCCGAGACCGGCGACGGCGCCTACCGCAATTACGACCCGGAAGTGGACAGGAAGGTCGCCAAGGCCCTCGTGAACCACTATC
>CADAFW010000140.1 GCA_902787295.1 uncultured Bacteroidia bacterium | reverse complement strand
CACCTATACCCCCGAAGAACTCGCGCAGGTGCGCAAGGTCGCGGCCAGGTATCCCCTGGACGTCATCTTCGAGGAAAGGGCCACTCCGGGTTCGGCTGACACCAAGAGCCAGGCCTATGTCTACAGGCTCACCGTCACGGACGATCCCGACAACCTCGTGCCTTTCTACGAGCCCGAGGGATACGATTCCGACCGCTACTTCAACGTACTGTTCCGCATCCAGCGCCGCGGGGCGAAGCGCTTCGGCCAGATCCTCACCCTGTACAAGCTCCCCAACAAAAAGTACGACCTCAACCACATGGACCTCGTCAATGCGGCCTGGAACTACCCCGAGGGGACTTATGCGCAGCGTGAGGCGCTGGACCTCTACCACCGCCGCTACCAGGAAGGCTTCCTGTATTTCCTCGGCCACGATCCCCGCGTGCCGGAAGAACTGCGCAAGGACGTCCTGCGCTATGGCTATGCCAAGGACGAGTATGCCGACAACGGCAACTGGCCCTACCAGCTCTATATCCGCGAAGGCCGCAGGATGAAGGGCGATTTCGTGATGACCCAGCACGACGCGTGGGAGAACATCACCAAGGAAGACGCGGTGGCCATCGGCTCCTATTTCCTTGACTGCCACATCGTTTCGTCCGTCGTGACCAAGCGCGGCATGCATCTGGAGGAGGGTAATTTCGAATATACCCCCTACAAGCCTTACGAACTTCCGTACCGCATCATCACGCCCCGCAAGTCCGAATGCAGCAACCTGCTCGTTCCCGTCTGCATGTCCGCATCCCACGTGATCTGCGCGTCCCTGCGCATGGAACCCGTGTACATGATGCTCGGGCAGGCCGCCGGCGATGCGGTAGCGCTCGCGCTCAAGGACGGCTCCGCCGTGCAGGACATCGACGTCAAGGCGCTCCAGAAGATGCTGAAGGACCAGAAGCAGATAATCCACTACAAGACCCCGCTGGGAATGTACCTTACCGCCGAGATGTTCGACGGCACGGTGATCGACGATTCCGAACTGGGGCTCGAGGAAGGCTTCTGGTCGCATTCCACCAGCCAGGGACCCTTCATGAAATACGACTACCGCTTCGCTCCCGTCAATCCGCGCGGCGGCATTGAGGCCGTGTTCCCGGTGAAGGTCCCGTCCAAGGGCAAATACGATGTACAGATAATGTATTCCGCATCGGGCAACCGCGTGACGGACGCCGACGTGACGGTGTACGACAGGATGGGTGAGCACCCGTGCAGCGTGGACATGACCAAGTCTCCCCGCATCGAGGGCAGCTGGCACAGCCTCGGCGTGTACAGCTTCGATCCCAAGAAGCCCGGCAAGGTCGTCTTTACCAACAAAGGCAATAGCGGCGTGGTGGTCGTGGATGCCGTAAGATTCATAAAGAAATGAGAAAGCTGATATCCATGCTCCTGCTCGCCGCCTGCGTGCTCCCGCTTCACGCCAAGGCCGACTACAGCGTAACCATTGCCGGAAAGAAAGTCACGGTGTATCCCGTGAAGGTGTCGCCGGCGGACAGCCTCATGCGCATGAAGGGAATGGACGACAAGCACGGCTCGGCCGACATCTATGAGATGGCGGCGTTCTGCTCGGCGGACATCTCCGCTCCCTCCGTCGTGAAGGTCAAGTTGAACAAGGAAGTCACGTCCGCCAAGGTTCTGCCTTCATCCCGCGGGATCACGCCCCGCATCAACGGGCGCGAGATCAGTTTCGAAGCCGTCCCTGGCGACAGGCTTACGCTCGAGGTGAACGGAGACGAGATCCATTCCCTGCACGTCTTCACCGACCTGCCGGAAGAGGAGGATTTCGACCCTTCGGACCCGAACGTGATTTACTACGGCCCCGGTGACCACCGGGTGTCCAGGATCATCGTACGCTCCAACCAGACCCTCTACATCGCCCGCGGCGCCGTCCTGTACGGTGAGATGTATCTCAATGCCCAGTCCGGAGCCTGCTCGCCCGTGATTTCCCTCATCGGCGACAACATCAAGGTGCGCGGCAGGGGCATAGTGGACGGTTCCCTCTGCTCCACGCTCACCACCAATCTCCTTTCGGTGAACGGCAACAACATCTCCGTCGAGGGCATCACCCTCAGGGACGGCAGCGTCTGGACCCTCCCTGTCCATAGGAGCAGGAACGTCGTTATCGACGGGGTCAAGATTCTCGGCTACAGGGCGAACTCCGACGGCATAGACGTCTGCAACAGCGAGAACGTCGTAATCCGCAACTGCTTCATCCGCACCCTGGACGACCTGATCGTGGTGAAGACCCTCAAGAGCGGCGGCCCGTGCCGGAACGTCCACGCCTATCACAACGTGCTGTGGAACGAAGTGGCGCACGCCGTCAGCGTAGGCGCGGAGTTGAGGCAGGACGTCTCCGACATAGTCTTCGAGGACAGCGACATCATCCACGACAAGGGCCGCGAATGGAGCATGCGCGTGTACCATTGCGACCAGGCCCGGATCTCCGGCGTGGTGTTCCGCAACCTGCGCTTCGAGGAAAGCCGCAATTTCATCTCGCTCTGGATCAACAGCGCCATCTGGAGCAGCAGTCCCGAGAGGGGACATATAGACGGGGTGGTGTTCGAGAACATCACCGCCGACAGGGTCACAAATCCCGTGGTGCAGCTTCTCGGCTATGACGAGGGCCACATTGTGGAGAATGTCACCATAGACAACGTCGTGGTGAACGGTCAGCCCGTCACCGCCCGGAACATTAAGAGCAACGAATACGTAAAGAACATAAACATCAAACAGTAACACAATGAAAACCAGATTTGTTTTAGCCGCAATCGCCGTCTGCTTCGCAGTGCCGGCCGTTGCCCAGGAATTCGAAGAGACCATGGGAACCCTTCCCGTGGTGATGAGTGCATCCGACCTCAACGAGGAGAACGGTTTCCGCTACAGCGGCAAGTTCACCTATGAGGGTGATGCAGAAGTGCAGAGCACGGGCGCAACGCCCAAGAACGCCTCCTACACGACCCAGTTCGGCAACGAGGCTTCCAGGGGCTGCAACGTCCGCATCTCCGACAAGCACAACTGCTACTTCCAGATCAACGGCATCAACACCATGGGCATCAAGAAACCCGTCGTAGGTTTCGCACTCATGAAGGGCGTGCGCCGCTTCGACGGCACCGACCTCATGGTCGAATGGAGCGAAGACGGCCTGAGGTGGACCGAACTCGACTTCGAACCCCTCTCCACCGACGAGGGTTCCGAGCTGGTGTTCACCTACCGCCGCACCTCACCCCTCCCGAACAAGGAGAATCTCTCGATCAGGTTCCGCCAGAACGGCTACGGTTGCGTGTTCAGAATCGATGACGTGAGCGTAGGTCCCAAGCGCCCCAAGAAGTAATGCTCAGAAAATCAGTCACGTTGATGGCCATCCTGCTTCCGGGCCTGCTTTTCGCGGCCCGGGGGCAGTATGCCGTTTCATCTCCGGACGGAAGGGTCCGGGTGCAGGTAAGCACGACGGGC
Source organism: uncultured Bacteroidia bacterium (assembly GCA_902787295.1). Taxonomy (GTDB): domain Bacteria; phylum Bacteroidota; class Bacteroidia; order Bacteroidales; family UBA932; genus Cryptobacteroides. The sequence continues at coordinate 614 of CADAFW010000140.1, read as the reverse complement.
GGACTCCACTGTTCCGTCAGCCTCGATTCCGAGTGCCTGGTGACCGGCAGTATGGCCATGAATACCAGCGCCGGAGAATTCGGGCGGAATTTCCGCGTGCGCAGAAGTTCCGTCCGCCATATCGACGAGACCTTCCCCACGCCGGTCTACAAGCGGGCTTCCGAACGCAACGTATGCAACGAGCTCACCCTGGTTGGCCGCGACGGCTATGACCTGGTGGTGCGAGCCTATGACGAAGGGGCCGCCTGGCGCTTTGTCCATAAGGGCAAGGAAGACCTCACGGTGTTCTCCGAGGACGCGGAATTCGAGCTCGGGGCCGACCGCAGTGCATACATCCCCTATGTCAAGAAGACCGGCAGCTTCGACATCCAGTTCTTCAACACCTTCGAGAACGTCTATGCCCATACCCCGGTGAGCGAATGGCGCAAAGGCCAGCTCGCTTTCCTGCCCGTGCTGGTGGAAGCCGGCGGCAGGAAGTTCTGCATCACCGAATCGGACCTCGAGCACTATCCCGGAATGTATCTCTCCAACCTGGACGGCGGCACCTGCCTTAAGGCAATGTTTGCCGGCTATCCAAAGGACATTGTCCAGGGCGGCCACAATATGCTGCAGGG
>CADAFW010000139.1 GCA_902787295.1 uncultured Bacteroidia bacterium | reverse complement strand
CATAACCTTCTCCGGCGACGGAGAGCCCACCCTCAACCCGGAGTTTCCGAGGATAATCGACGACACGCTGATGCTGCGCGACGCTTACTTCCCGCAGGCAAAGGTATCCGTACTGTCCAACGCCACCAGGGTGCACGTCCCGGAGGTCTTCGCCGCCCTCAGGAAGGTGGACAACCCCATCATGAAGATAGACGCCCCCACCGACGCCCGCGTGGCCCTGATCAACCGGCCTGCACCGGGATACAGCCTGGCAAGGGTGATCGAGGGCCTGAAGCGCTTCGAAGGCGCATTCGTACTGCAGACGATGTTCCTCCGCAGCCCGGAAATCGACTGCACCGAACCGGCGGCGGTGGCCGCGTGGATGGACATGGTGCGTGAATTGAAGCCGCGGGAGATAATGGCGTACACCATAGACCGCCCCACCCCGCAGGCAGGCCTGCAGAAGGTCGGAGCGGATGAGATGCGGACGCTGCTGAAGCCGCTCATCGACGAAGGCTTCAACGTCCAGATAAGAGGATAGACGATGTTCGACAGGCACGATACAGGCAGGGACGCCTTCCAGCTCGAAGGCCCGCTGGCCGCCAAGGGATACGACTGGTGGTGGCATTCCTTCACCGCCAAGGACGCCGAGACGGGCAAGCGTAAGCCTTTCTTCATAGAATTCTTCATCTGCAACCCTGCGCTCGGTGGCGAGAAGCCGGTTTTCGGCCAGAGGAAGCCACAGGTCAGCAGGAAAAGGAGGAACCGGCCAAAGGCCCCTCAGCCGCAGGCAAAGCCCTCCTACCTCATGGTCAAGGTCGGCACCTGGGGCGAGGACGCGGCGCAGCTGCACAAATTCTGGGGCATCAGGAAAGTGGAAATCGAGCGCGGCCACCCCTTCTCCATCTCCGCAGGGGAATGCTTCCTCTCGGAAACGGGCACCCACGGCAGCGTGAAGGTGAGCGAGGAGGACGTGGCCTCCCACAGGGAGTGGATGTGCCAGAGCGGCGAGATGAGCTGGAGCCTCACGATAGACAAGAAAGTGGCCTTCAACGTAGGCTACGGAGCCAGCAGGCCTATGCGCAGGCTGAACGCCTTCGAGATGTTCTGGCACGCCGAGGGGATGAAGACCGAATACCGGGGCGAACTGCGCTGGAACGGTAGGCGCTACATCGTCTCCCCCGCCGACTGCAACGGCTACGCGGACAAGAACTGGGGCAGCGACTTCACCTCCCCGTGGATTTGGATCTCCTCCAACAACCTCACCAGCACAATCAGCGGCAAGAAGCTGAAAGACAGCGTGTTCGACATCGGAGGAGGACGCCCGAGGGTAGGCCGCTTCGCACTGGACCGCAAACTGCTTTCGGCCTTCCGCTACGAAGGCCGCGAGTTCGAATTCAACTTCTCGAAATTCTGGACCTTCTGCCGGACTAAGTTCAACTGCTACGAGGGCCGCTACCGCATCGTATGGCACATAGAGCAGCGGACGCTGTTCAACAGGATGGTCACGGACATAAGCTGCCAGAAGAGGGACATGCTTCTGGTCAACTACGAATCCCCTGACGGGGCCAAGCGCCACGACAGGCTCTGGAACGGAGGCAACGGCCGCGGCACCGTGGAGCTCTACCGCTTCGGCAGGCTGGTGGACAGGATCAAGGTCCTGGAGGCCGGATGCGAATGGGGAGAATATGCGTCGGAACGCAACAGGCGCAAGGCGCAGCGGAACAAAAACAATGCAGGACAATGATGGACTTCACACCTGAGATACTCAGCCTCGAGAATGCCGTCAGCTACCTCAAGGAGGTGCTGAGGATGCCGCTCGAGAAACTTGACAAGAAGCAGACGCGCAGAGTCTTCGACAAGCTCACGCGCGTCATAGACGACATATATTACATCGACGACCTGATGCCGCTGGAGGAATTCGCGGACAAATTCACCGACAGGAAGGACCGCGACGCCTTCTTCCGCGTACTGGACCTCCTGGAAGAGTCCTTCAGCCTGCTGGACGAGCTTCTCGGGCCCGCCGAGGAATGGGAGGATTCGGAAGAGACCGTGGAGGAGGTCGTAGAACACCGGCTGGAGGCCAAAGGCCGGAAAGTGGCCGCCGCTGACGACGGCACGGATGAGGGCGGAGAGGAAGACGACGGGGAGGACCCGTGGGCGAAACTTCTGCGCAATATCAAGCCGAACCGCCACGCAAGCTGACGGGATTTACCCTTTTTTGATTATATTTGCTTGAATCACATAATCATCACGCTATGAAAATACCAGCATCAGAACTGATAATCAACGGCGATGGATCCGTATTCCATCTTCACATCAAACCGGAACAGCTTGCGGACAACATCATCCTGGTAGGCGATCCCGGGCGCATAGCCCTCTTCGAGCCGCACTTCGACGCCGTCGAATGCCGCAACGCATCCAGGGAATTCGTGTCAGCCACGGGCTTCGTCGAGAACAAGAGGGTCACCGTGCTCAGCACAGGCATCGGAACCGACAACATCGACATCGTGATGACCGAGCTCGACGCCCTCGCCAACGTGGACTTCAGCACAAGAGAGGTCAAGCCCGAGCACAGGACGCTCAACATCCTCCGCATCGGCACCTGCGGCGCCATCCAACCGGACATCCCCATCGGCTCCTTCATCTTCTCGCATTACTCCGTCGGCTGCGACGGCCTGCTCAACTGGTACGCCGACCGCGACAAGGTCACCAACCTCGACATGGAGGAGAAGTTCATGAAGCACGTGGGCTACGACCGCCATCTCGCCACCCCTTATTTCGCCAAGGCGAGCGATAAGCTCATCAAGATTTTCGAGAAAGACACCGTTCCCGGAATGACCATCTCGGCACAGGGATTCTACGGCCCCCAGGGTCGCGTGATCCGTATGCCTCTCGCGATCCCCGATATGATCGACAGGATCGAATCCTTCCGCTACGGCGACCTCCGCATCACCAATTTCGAGATGGAAGGCTCCGCCATCGCAGGTATGGCGCGCCATCTGGGGCACGAGGCCGGCACCGTCTGCTGCGCCATTGCCAACCGGCACCTTAAGAGCAGCAACACCGACTACAAGCCGCGAATGCAGGAACTCGTGGACCTCGTGATGCACAAACTGGTCGAAAACTAGCCGGAAACCTGCCCGGCAGGGCAGCATGACCATATGACCAACAAGGAAATCGCGTCGACCGTCGACCGCTACTTATTCGCAACCATAGGGATGTTCCTGTCCGCGGTGGGCATTGCGATGACCATCGTGTCGAACATAGGGACCGCTCCCCTCTCCTGCCCGTCCTACGTGATGAACCTCCGGTTCCCCGCCGTCAGCGTGGGTACCTGGACGCTCATCGTGAATTGCATCTATATGCTCATCCAGCTGGCCCTGCTGCGCAAACAGTTCAAGGCCGCGGACCTGCTGCAGGTGGTTGCATCGGCCATTTTCGGCTATATGATAGACATTTCGCTCGCAGGCATGGGCTGGCTCAATCCGTCCGGGATGCCGGCCAGGATAGGGGTCACCGTGCTGGCCTGCTTCATTTCCGCCATCGGCGTCAGCATGGAGGTTATCGCCCGCGCGTGGATGCTTTCCGCGGAGATGACCGCGGCCGCGCTGGCGAAGGTGAGCAGGAAGAAGTTCAGCAGCATGAAGATAGCCATGGACTGCACCGTAGTGGCGCTTTCCATCCTGGCGTCGCTGCTATTCTTCCGCAATCCGTGGGGTGACGGCCAGTATGTCGTGATCGGTATCGGCACGGTGCTCTGTGCGGTGCTGATCGGCCTGATGATGAAGCTCACGGACCCGCTCGTCGCGCGTCTCGTCCGCCGCCGCGCCTGGAACTCCTGACCACCAGACTTATTTCGCAAAGCGTTTTTCCGCAAAGCATTTATCGCAAAGGGATGCCCCCCGCCTGGACCTGAAATGAGGGTAAACGGTCCAGTCAGGGGGCACGCCTTTGCTTGCTTACTATCCGATTACCTTGAATTGCCTGACGACAAAACAATAGCGCGCGATTCTGGCTAAAGTGCGCTCCTTGAAGCCCTATTACAAGTCTTACAAGCGCATTTCGAGAGATAATGCGCGCGTTCTAGCTTCACTACCTGTCTTTTGCGCGCGTTTTTGGTAAT
>CADAFW010000138.1 GCA_902787295.1 uncultured Bacteroidia bacterium | reverse complement strand
ATGACCCTGTAGCCATTGAAGGTACGGTCGAAAGCGAGCTCCTCGTGAGCCGTGCCGTCGACGGCCCTGTAGGAAGGTCCGTGCAGGGTCTGGGCCATGCGGGGATCGCGTTTTGCGAATGCATCCTTGTATGAAAGGGTCTCCCAGCCCTCACGCTCCTGAATGGGCTTTCCGTCGCTCTGGAGGTAATGGTTCACAAAGCGGGTGGTGGCGCTCAGGCGCTTGGACTTGAGGTCGAACTGGATGCCGTGGCGGACCAGGATATCCACGCTGTAACGGCGCGAAAGGATGGTTTCGTCGGTTGCGGCATCTTCCAGGATGAAGAATTCGCGGTAGCTGGCATCGGTGGCCTTCTTCGCGAGTCCCAGGGTGTTGCCCTTATAGAGGGAGTATTTGCCCATGAGCCTTCCGGCGGCATCGGCCGCCTGGCGGAGGAAATACTCGGAGGAGACGGTCACGCCGTCGAATGTCTGCTCGTCCTGTGGCAGATAAGGCGTACCTGCGTGGTACTTGCGGAATGTACCCTCGAACAGGGCGATACGGGCCTTGAGGGCCAGGGCGGCGTTCTTGGACACGTGGTACAGCGGAGAGGAAGGCCACTTCTCGGGAAGGAGCTCGTAGGCCTTGTCCAGGTCCTGCATACACTTGAGCATCACGTAGCCGCGCGGGTCGCGGGGCTTCTTCAGGTCCTTTTCGTCGCCCGAGCCGATCACGTGGTCGTACCAGGGAATGTCGCCGTAGACACGCACTTTCTTGTAGTAGTAAAGCGCACGGAAGAAATAAGCCACGCCGTCGTACATGTCCTTGACGGAAGCATCCTTGCAACGGTTGTTCTCAAGCATGTAGTTGATATTCCTGAGGGGCTCCCAGGTGTCGGAGCTCCAGGTGCTGCTGGGCGTGCGGGTTCCCTTCTGGATGCCCGACAGGCCGGTGGCGCTCACGATATCGTCGGCGGCGAGCTCGGCCAGATCCTCGGCAGTGGAGAAATTCCTGCTGTAGAAAGCGTTGGCCCAGAGATCAAGTTCGGCCTTCGAGGAGAAGAATGAGCCCGGAGACAGGCTGGTCTCGGGAGTCTTCGTCAGGAAATCATCCTGGCAGGAAATGAGGCAGAACGCGGCTGCCAGCACATTTATGATGAGTATGATCTTCTTTTTCATAAGGCACTAGAAAGTAATGTCCACACCGAAGGAGAAAGTCCGGGAATAAGGGTAGGTGATGTCCCTTGTGCTCGAACCGGCCGTAGCGACCTCGGGATCCACATACCTGGACCGCTTGGTCAGAGGAGACAGATAGAAGAGGTTCTCTCCGGAGAAGTAGATGCGTGCTTTCTCCAGGACACGGTTCTTCTTGAGCGGAAGGGTGTAGCCCACGGTGAGGTTCTTCAGACGCAGATAGGCCGCATTCTGCAGATAATAGTCGTTGGTCTTGTAGTTGGCGATCAGACGGCCCCTCATACGGGGGAAGTAGGCATTGGAATTGTCAGCTCCCTCGGCAGGATCCCAGCAAAGCTTCTCGAAGCCCTTCGGGATGAAGGAAGGACGCTGGTAGCCGTAAGGGCCCCAGAAATAGCTGCTGTAGGCACTGGGAGCCCAGTCCAGCTTGCCTACGCCCTGGAAGAAGACGCTGATGTCTATGCCGGCCCAGCTGAAGTCGGTCTTGAGGGCATAGTTGAAACGGGGACGGCTGTTGCCGATGACTTCGCGGTCACCGGGTTCGTCCAGCGTGTTCTTGCCGGTATTGATGGCGCCGGAATTGTCCAGGTCCTTGTACTTCAGGTCACCTGCCTTCAGGTGGTTGTACGGGGCCTTGGAGTTGAAGATGTCGGCGTTCACCACCTTGGAGTCGATGGCGGCCTCATAGGCTGCAGCCTCCTCGTCGGTTGCGAAGAAACCGTCGGTACGGTAGCCCCAGATGTCGCCCAGGCGCTTGCCCACGAAGTGGTCGCTGATGAGCTTGTCGGGGTTGTCGTAGCGGGTGATGTAGCTCACGTTGTCACCAAGGGTGGCGGTGATGCCGTAGTACAGGGGCTTTCCGGCCAGGGAGACGTTGTCCCTCCAGCTCAGTGCCACCTCGAATCCGTAGGTGCGGAGGTCGGCGGCATTCTCCTTGGGGGCGGCTGCACCGTAGACGGACGGAAGGGTCATCGCCTCGGTGAGCATGTTCTTGGTATCCCTGATATAGAAGTCGCCGTTGAAGGTGAGGCGGTTCTTCAGGAAGCCCAGGTCAAGACCGATATTCTTGGAGATCACGGTCTCCCAGGTCAGGCTGCTGGAAACGGGATCGGAAACGGATGCATATCCCGCCTTGCTGCCGTCGAAAGTATAGGAAAGGGAGCCTACATTGATGACGTCCCAATAGTAGTAGTTGCTTACCTGCTGGTTGCCCAGGGTACCGTAGGATACGCGGATCTTGGCATTGGATACCACGGGGCGGATATTGTCCCAGAAAGGTTCCTCGGAGATTCTCCAGCCGGCCGAAGCGGAAGGGAAGAAGCCCCAGCGGTGGCCCTTGGGGAAGCGGGAGGAGCCGTCGTAGCGGCCGCTCAGCTCAAGCAGGTAACGGCCTTTCCAGTCGTAGTTCAGACGGCCGAAGAAACCGAGCGTACGATAAGCGGAATTGGACTCCGCGAGGGTCTCGATGCCCACCAGGTTGCCGTTCTCGTCCACTGCCGCAGCTGCCTTGTTCAGGTAGGCAAGGGTCTCGCTGAGGGAGCCTTTCTGCTTCACTGTAAGCTGGGTGGAATGGTAGTCGTCGAAGTTGGCGCCCAGGGTCGCGGACACGTGATGTGCCTGCCCGAAGGTATTGTCATAGGAGAAATAGGCGTTGGCAACGTTCCCGTCCTGGAGATAGCGTATCTCCTGGTAGAAGTCATAGACGGAGCCGTTGGTGAACACGCCGCCGGTGAGGCCGTTGCCCTCGTACATGCGCTTGTTCACGTTGTCGTAGGCATTTACGGTAGGAACGCTGCGGTATCCGGCAAGGCGGTCCCTGCGGCGGTAGGTGTAGTCCGCGATGAACTTGAGACCCTTCGTGAGCTTCACCGTGAAGCGGTTGGTCCAAGTCCAGTAGTTATTGGTATTGTTGTTATGGTTGCGTCCGTCCATGAACACGCCGCCGCGGCCGCTCATGAGCGGAGAGGTGGCATCGGCCATGAAACCGGGAACCATCGCGATGGTACCGTCGGGGTTGTAGGGAACGAGGTTCGGACCCACGTTCTGGGTGATGTTCCACATGATACCCTGGGAATTCAGGCCGTCGCTTCCGTCCATCTCCCAGAACCCGCCCCAGTCGTACTGGGTGCGCTCCAGGGAAACGTTGGAGGAATAGGTGAGCCAGGGGGTAATCTTCGCGTCAATCTTACTGCGGAGGGATGCGCCGTTGTAGACATCCTGCACCGCGCCGCCGAAGAATCCGTTTCTCCAGAGCCAGCGGGCGGAAGCGTAGTACTTCACGTTCTCGTTGCCGCCGCGCACGGTCACGTTGTGCTCGGTCTCGGGACGTACCTTGTTGAAGAGGTAGCTGTACCAGTCATAGTTGCCGAGATACACGTAGGTGTTGGTGCCGGTGGCATCGGGGACCACCCAGGGACGCTCGGGGTTCTCGGTGACGTCGTTGCGGCGGTCCTGGAGCATCTGCATCTGCTCGTCGGAGTAGGTCCAGGCACCATAGCCCTTGAAGGTCTCGTAGAACTTGTTGGTAAGGGTCACATAGTCGTAGCCGCTGGTGATGAAGTCCGTGGAAGTGGTGTTGGTGGAGAAGGAGTAGCGGCCGTTGTAGGTCACCTTGGCGTTCTCCTCGCTTCCGCTCTTGGTGGTGATGAGAATCACGCCCGCAGAGGCCTTGGCGCCATAGATTGCGCAGGCAGATGCATCCTTGAGCACGGAGATGCTCTCGATGTCGTTGGGGTTCACCAGGGTGAGGGAGCTTTCGATGCCGTCCACCAGGATGAGCGGGGAGCCGCTGTTGATGGAGAGCTTACCGCGGATGTTCACGCTGTAGTGGGTACCGTCGATGGAGCCCGAAGAAGTGGTGAGGACCAGGGACGGATCCGCACCCTGGAGGGCCATTGCGGTGTTGGTGACGGGGCGGGCGTTGAGCTCCTTGCCGTCTATCACGGACACGGCCCCGGTGAGGTT
>CADAFW010000137.1 GCA_902787295.1 uncultured Bacteroidia bacterium | reverse complement strand
CCTTCAGATGCGTGCCCAGTGGGACAAGGACGTGTTCATGTGGCGCGGGCGGGCCGCCCTCAGCGACGGGAAATACGCCCTGGCCATAGAGAACTTCAACATCCTCGCCCAGCTTGACACCGCCGACTACTGGAGCCTCTTCTACAGGGGCATCGCCAAGTACAACCTCGGCGACATCCGCGGCGCGGAGAAGGACTTCGACAGGAGCGTGCGCATCAACCCCGTGTTCACCAACGGCTACCACTACCGGGCCATTGCGGAAAGCCGCCAGGGCAATTACGAAAAGGCTCTGCAAGACCTCAGGAGGGCGATAATCCTCCGCCCGGGCATCAGCGGCCTCTACTTCAGCCGCGGCGTGACCTACTTCCTCGCCCAGCGCTTCGACGAAGCCATAGACGACTTCGACCGCTACATCCGCCAGGAGAGCAAGGATCCGGCCGCCTATCTGAACAGGGGCGCCTGCAACCTCTTCCTGGGCGACACGCTCGCGGCGCTCAAGGACTACAACAAGGCCATCAAGCTGGACCGCTTCGAGCCCGAGGGATACGTCCGCCGCGGGCGCGTGTATGCGGCGCAGAGAGATTTCGAGAAGGGCATCGCGGACATGGACAAGGCACTGGAGCTTGACGCGGAGAACACTTTCGCGTACTTCAACCGGGCGCTGATGTACTATGAGACCCAGGACTACAACGCCGCCATGGCCGACCTCAACAAGGTCCTCGAGCACGAGCCCGGCAACGCGCTCACGCTCTACAACCGCGCCCTCATCTATGCGCAGGTGGGTGCATACCCGGAGGCGATCGACGACATGGACAGGGTGATCAACATCAACCCCGGCAACGTGCTCGCCTACTTCAACCGCGCCGCCATCTTCACCGAGATGGGCAGGTGGCTGGACGCGCTGGAAGACTACAACAAGGCCATCGAGCTCTATCCCGACTTCGCCAAGGCATACCTCAACCGCTCGTACGTGGAGAACATGCTCGGGCGCAACCGCGAATCCAAGGCCGACTACAAGACCGCGCAGCGCAAGGTGCAGGAATACCGCGCCCGCAACGCAGCCGGAGAGGCCAATTTCGCGGACACCACCAGGAAATACAACTCGCTGCTCGCGCTCGACGCCGACTTTGCAAAGAAGGACTTCGACAACGAGCTGCTGCAGCACCGCGACATAGACGTAAGGCTGCGTCCGCTCTACCGCTTCAGCCTCAGCGAACAGTCCGAGGACCGCAACGTGGCCTTGAGCCGCCGTTTCGAGAACGCCCTCCTGGACCGCTTCGTCGATGCCGCCGGCACCCCGCTCGTGATCACCAACGGCAGCGCCGAGGGACAGAGCATGATCATAGTGCCGAAGAACGCCGAAGAATGCTTCGTGAAGGGCCTCCAGCACCTGCAGGCCAAGGAATTCAGCAGCGCCCTCGAATGGTTCGACAAGGCCGTGGAGCGCGCCGGGGACGGCGAAGAGAAGGACAAGTACGCCCGCTACTACAAGGCGTTCTACCTGATGAACAGGGGCGTGCTCAAGGCCGACATGATAGACTTCATCGCCTCGCTGGAAAGCAACGTCCAGACCCTCACGATGGACACCGACGGTGCCGCGAGGGCCAGGGTCAGCGACCGCGCCGCCCGCACCTACGACTATTCCGAAGCCATCGCCGACATCAAGGAGGCGATCGGCATACTCCCCGACATCCCCTACCTCTACTTCGACCTCGGCAACCTGCACTGCCTGTCCGAGAACATGGTCAGCGCCATCGAGGACTACGACATGGCCATCAAGCTGTATCCGTACATGGGCGACGCCTACCTCAACAGGGGCCTCGTGCTCATCTACCTGAAGGACAAGGAGAAGGGATGCATAGACCTCTCCCGCGCCGGGGAACTCGGCGTGGCGGATGCATACGGCATCATCAACAAATACTGCAAGGATGAAGAGAATTAAGTTCAGGTCGCTTTCGTCCGGCAGCAACGGCAACTGCTATTTCCTCGGCATCTTCTCCGAGGAAGGCGCCTGCGAGACAGGCATCATCATAGACACCGGCGTGAGTCCGCGCCGCTTCAAGAAGGAGATGGCGCGCGAAGGCATAGGCTTCGGGGACATAGACGCCATCCTCATCACCCACGACCACCACGACCACGTAGGCTCCCTCGGGTCCTACTGCAAGCATATCGGCCTCCCCGTCTACAGCACACGCAAACTTATGGGAAGGCTGCTGGCAACCCAGCGCTACGGCACCTACCTCGGTCCCTGGGCCAACATGCTGGACGAAGGCTGGAACGAGATAGTCCCCGGACGCATCAAGGTGCAGTATTTCGAGGTCCCGCACGACGCCACGCAGACCGTGGGCTACGCCATTATGCTGGACGACTACAAGTTCGTGATAATGACCGACGTGGGAAGGATGGTCCCCCAGGGCATAGCCTTCGCCAGCGCGGCCGACACCGTGGTGGTGGAATCCAACTACGATCCGGAGATGCTTTTCAACGGCCCCTATCCGCCGGAACTGCAGGTCAGGATCAGCGACGGGCACGGACATATGTCCAACCGGGAATGCGCGGAAGCCGTCAGGGCCTTCGACCACGAAGGACTGCAGAACGTATTCCTGTGCCACCTGTCAGAGCATAACAACACACCGGAACTCGCGATGGCGGCCACCAGGCCTGTCCTGGACGCCTCGGTGAGGGTATGTCCCCTCCCCAGGATGACCCCGTCGCCGATGTTCGACATAAGCAAAAGGCAATGAAAGAATTCTGGAAGGTCATAAAGCGGTACGTGGCTCCGTACAAGGGGTATCTCGGCGGCTCCGTGCTGCTCAACATCCTCTCGGCGGTGTTCAACATATTCTCGTTCTCCCTGCTCGCCCCCATCCTGAAGATACTCTTCGACTCCGGCAGCAAGGTTTACGAATTCGTGCCGTTCCACGCGGGAATCAGCGCGCAGGAACTGATAAACGACCTCTACTACTTCGTGACCAGGGCCATCGAGACCAACGGCGCCAGCCGCGTGCTCCTGATGCTCTGCATCGTCTTCTGCGTCATCACCCTCATCAAGACCGCCTGCTACTTCGGGGCGTCCGCGGTGATGGTGCCCATACGCACCGGCGTGGTCAAGGACATGAGGATGCAGATCTACAACAAGATCCTCGCCCTCCCCATCGGCTTCTTCAGCCAGGAGCGCAAGGGAGACATCATAGCCCGCATGAGCGGCGACGTCCAGGAAGTCGAGAACTCCATCACCAGCACCCTGGACATGCTGATCAAGAACCCCATCCTCATCATATTCTATATGGGATGGCTCTTCTACCAGTCATGGCAGCTGACCCTGTTCACCATAGTCTTCGCGCCCATAGTCATCTTCGTGATGAGCGCCATCGGACGCCGCCTGAAGGCCGATTCCACCGAAGCGCAGGGCTTCTGGTCAGACACGATGAGCCAGGTGGAGGAGACCCTCGGAGGCCTCAGGATAGTCAAGGCCTTCCTGGCGGAGAAGAAGATGTCCGCCCGATTCGACAAGACCACGGACAACATGCGCCGCAAGGTCAGCCAGGTGTCCGTCCGCCAGGCGAGCGCCCATCCGGTGAGCGAATTCCTCGGCACCGTGATGATAGCCATCGTGCTCTGGTTCGGCGGCACGCTCATCCTCGGCGACCACGCCGTGATAGACGCGCCTTCCTTCATGACCTACATGGCCATACTCTACAGCGTCATCCAGCCTATCAAGGACCTGGCAAAAGCCGCCTACGGCATCCCCAAGGGACTTGCCAGCATGGAGCGCATAGACTTCATCCTCAACACTGAGAACAACATCAGGGAGTCCGCCGACCCCGTGCAGCTGGGATCCTTAGAAGACAGGATCAGCTTCAAGGGCGTGTCCTTCAGCTATGAGGACGGCCGCGAGGTGCTCCACAGCATAGACCTGGAGATCCCGAAGGGCAAGACCATAGCCATCGTGGGTGCATCCGGCGCGGGCAAATCCACCCTCGTGGACCTCATCCCCCGCTTCTACGACCCCTCGGCCGGCACGGTCAGCATCGACGGCAAGGACATCCGGGATGTCCGCCTGCGCGACCTCCGCATCCTGATGGGCAACGTGAACCAGGACCCCATTCTCTTCAACGACACCATCTACAACAACATAGCCTTCGGAGTGGAGAACGCGACCCGTGAGCAGGTGGA
>CADAFW010000136.1:396-4639 GCA_902787295.1 uncultured Bacteroidia bacterium | reverse complement strand
GCCCTGTCCGGGACGAAGAGGGTGTACAGATAATCCCCGTTGCGGTTGAGCGACCTGTCTCCCGAGATGAAGGACACTTCCACGCGGTTCTCCCCCTTCTTGAGGAGCCGCCTGTCCAGCACTATATGTTCGCTCCGGAAATCGACCGGGCAGTCGGCGCCGTTCACTTTCAGACTCGTGACGGCATCCCTGCCTTCACGGAAATCCAGCTGTACGGAAGTCCGGCGGCTGAGGGAAAATGAGATGGTCCCGTCACCTGTCACCCGCTCCGCCTGCTCCGCCGGAATGCGGAAAGCGAGATCGTAGCGGAGACCTGATATCCTCTCCGCGCGGAATTCTGCAAGGCCATGGCTTACCCCCTCCTCCACGGCCGGCCCCTCCGCCGTGCAAGACACCGCCAGCAGGAAGAGCAATGGAAGTACTTTCTTGATCATCGCATTCAACGGCGGAAATACCAGGGGCTGTCCACGATGGGCGTGATGCCGGGGCTGCCGACGCTGCCGGTGAGCCGCCTGACGGCGACGGGGGTGCGGCCGTAGTAGTCGGGGTCGTCCTCGCGAAGGGAATTGATGCGTACGACCATCGATGAATGGATCATCCTGCCGTCGCCAATATACATCCCCACGTGGGTGATCTTCATAGGTGAGGATTCGGTGGCCGGACTGCCGAAGAACAGCAGGTCGCCCGGCTGCATGGCGGCGAAAAGGAACTGGAGTTCCTCGCCCGAGCGCACCTGCTGGCTGGCATTGCGCATGAGCAGCACTCCGTTCATCATATAGCAGAACTTCACCAATCCGCTGCAGTCGAAGCCCTTGGAACTGATGCCGCCCCAGAGGTACGGGACGCCCAGGAACTTCTTCGCCGTGGCCACGAGATTCTCACCGCTGAGGGTCCTGGACTCCGCCCAGAGGCCGAAATCCTCAACCTCCGAACGGCGCACCCATCCCCTTGCACCCGACGGCAGCAGCACCTCCACCTTGCCGCGGCGCATACCTTCAGCCTTGCGCACGAGACCGCCCATCGTAAAGTCGGCGATCCTGCCCGCACCCGGCTCCGGCCCGGCATAGATATAGGTATTCTCCACGGTGCAGATCCACTTGGGAGCGGCGATGTAGGCATCCTTCTCCTCCTCGGACATATACGCCAGCATAAGGTCGTTGGTCCAGGCCACGTAAGGGTCCGGAGTGCTCACCTTGCGCCAATAGCGGTCCTCCCCGAGCACCTCCACCACCGTACCCATCAGGGACTGGGTCTCGAGGCCGCTCTCGTAGTCCGGAGAGGCATAGAGATAGGCGCAGGACGTGTTCACGACCGCCCAGCGCTGCTGAGCCGGGGCCGCTGCCGCAAGAAGCAGCAGGGCCGCGACGGTGAGTATCCTGCGCATCGGCTAGAGCGCGTTGTAAGCCGGGGAGAAGGTATCGCCCAGGTTGATGTTGCCGGTGGTGAGGCCCTTCTTGAGCCAGCGCGAACGCTGCTCCGCGGTGCCGTGGGTGAAGGAATCGGGCACGGTGCGGCCGTAGCTCTTCTTCTGGAGCAGGTCGTCGCCGACGCTCTGCGCCGCCTTGATGCCTTCCTCCACGTCGCCGGGCTCGATGGAGCCGAAGAACTTGTTGTCGTAATATGCCCAGATTCCGGCGTAGAAGTCGGCCTGGAGCTCGAGGCGCACGCTGATCTGGTTGCTCTCGGTCTTACTCACGCGCGACATCTTGTTATGGGCCTGCTGGAGCGTGCCGAGCAGGGCCTGGACGTGGTGTCCGACCTCGTGGGCGAGCACATAGGCATAGGCGAAATCGCCGTCAGCGCCCAGCTGCTGCTTCATGGACATGAAGAACGACAGGTCAATGTACACGCTCTGGTCGGCGCTGCAGTAGAAAGGACCCATCTGGGAGCTTGCATTGCCGCATCCGGACTGCACGGTGCCGCTGTAGAGCACGAGCTTCGGGGGGATGTAGGTACGACCCATGGCCTCGAAAATCTTGGTCCACACGTCCTCGGTGCCGGCGATGATCTGCTTGCTGAAGGTGGCGAGAGCCTGCTCCTCGGCGCTGGGATTCCAGTCCTGCGTCGTGGTGGTGGTCCCGTCCTGGTTCACCATCATCTGGCCAGCCATCTCTATCACGTCGGACGGATTGCCGCCCATGAGGAGGGTGATGAGGCCGATGATTACGAGTCCGCCGAGGCCTATGCCGCCGGCAGTGGCAACTGAACGGCCCCTGCGGTCGTCCACGTTGGTACTTTCTCTTCTTCCGTCAAGTTTCATATAGCGTCTGATTGTTAGAATTATCTGTTATTCAAGAACTTGCGCCTACGCCCGGATGATTTCGACCTCACCGCCGAGGCCCACCTTGATAATCTGCGAAGCCCGGCCGCAGGCGCCCTGCCCGAAGCGGCGCGGCACCACGAAATCCACGGCCGAGCGGATCTCCTCCGCGATGTCGTCGAAGCCCCCGGGAGCCGGCTCGCCGGAGATGTTCGCCGAGGTGGAAACGAGGGGCTTGCGCAACCTGCGGACGAGCTCGCGGCAGAAGGAACCGGCGGTAAAATCCGTCTGCGGCGCCTTCCTGCGGCCGTTTTCCTCCTCATCCTCCTCCGGCACGCACGGGATGCGGATGCCCACGCTTCCGTCAGCCGCGACGGCATTGGGAGCGATGTACTGCGCCTCCGGGTAGATAATGGTCATGGGGGCGTCGTTGACCTCCACCAGGTCCACCGCGATGGACGGGACGGCCTTGACATACCTGGCCACCATGTCGAGGTCGGAGGCAAGCAGCACGAGCGACTTGGCCTCGGGCCTCTTCTTTATCTCGAACACGCGCGCCACGGCCTTCTCATCGGTGGCGTCGCAGCCTATTCCCCACACCGTATCGGTCGGGTAGAGGATCACGCCGCCTTCGCGGAGGACCTTCACGGCATCGTTTATTACCTGCAATGCGTCCATTTCCTAGAAATTATCCCTGTCGAACAACTTCCCGCTCCGCTTCCAGAAAAGCATCAGGAGGAAGCCGAAGAGCATGCCTCCGAGATGCGCGAAATGCGCGATTCCCTCGATGGTACCGGTGACGCCGGTGACGGCCTCGATGACCGCGAACACTATCACCATCCACTTGGCACTCAGCGTAATGGGCGGGAAGAGGAGGGTGAGGTGCGAATCGGGGAAAAGCATCGCATACGCCAGCATCACGCCGTACACGGCGCCGGAAGCACCGAGCATAGGATTGGCGAATCCGCGCAGGAGGGTCATCATCACCATGTGTGTGGCCGCCGCGCCAATCGCGCAGATGACATAGAACACGGTGAATTTCTTGGAGCCTATCATCCTCTCCACCACGCTGCCGAAGATGTAGAGCGTGTACATATTGAAGAAGATGTGCCAGAAGCCGCCGTGCATGAATGCATAGGTGAGCGGCTGCCACCAGCGGAACATCACCGACGACGGGTCGTAGAGCACCAGCCAGCTCATGATGTCGGTCTTCAGCAGGCGCTCCCCTACCCAAGTGGCGAGGAAGACTATCAAGTTGATGATAATCAGGTTCTTGGTTACCGGAGGGACGTTGGCAAGGAACCTGCCGCCGCCCTGGCTGTTGTTGCTATAGTAGTAACTCATTTTCAGAATCTCTTTTCTATTTCATCGATGCCCACGATCACGACTATGCGGCGGCCGCCAGGGGTCACCTCGGCGTTCTCGCAGGCGAAGAGCAAGTCTATGAGCCGCCTTGCCTCGAGCGGGTCCGAGAGCTTCTCCGCTCCGGAAGCGCCGAGCACGGCGAATTTCTCGGCAAGGTTCTGCTGCACCATCTCCGGCAGGCCGCCGGTGCCTTCGGAAAGGACGGCGAGCACGTCGGCGACCGTCCGCTCCACCTCGCCCGGGCTGCAGCTGTAGCCTTCCGGCACACCCTCCACGGTCACGCTGCCGACGCCCGAAGGATGGATGTCGAAGCCTATGCGCGCCAGCATTTCGGCGTTCTCCTCGAACAGGGTGACGGCCTGCGCCCCCACCTGCACCTCCACCGGGAACAGCGCCGTCTGGGTGACGTGCGCCTGCTCCGAAAGGGCCTTCAGGAACTGCTCGTAAAGGATGCGCTCGCGGGCCCTGCGGACGTTCACGACCATCACGCCGGACTGCACCGGAGTGAGGACGTAGCGGCCCTGGAGCACCATCGTGCGGGCGCCCTGCAGGGTCCTGTCGGCGAACAGCGCGCCGTAGTTCTCGTCCTTGGAGACGTATTTGGAAACGCCGTAGCCG
>CADAFW010000136.1:0-334 GCA_902787295.1 uncultured Bacteroidia bacterium | reverse complement strand
AGCCGCTCCCCTGCGGGAACGACGGCGCCCCGGTCCCGGCCATCGTGCCGAAATTGAACGGGTCGTAAGACGGGTCGAGCTCCGTAGCCGGCGCCGCCATCCCGCCCTTGTATTCCTCGAAGCCGCGGCCGATGTTGGGCAGCTCCACCGCGCCCTCGGTGTCGAAGTCGATGCTGGCGCCGAAGCTGTTGCGGCCCAGCGTCTCCTTCACGCTGGCGTAGAGTATCTGGAAGATGAGGCTGTCGTCCTCGAACTTGATCTCGTTCTTGGTGGGGTGGATGTTGACGTCCACCGCGTGCGGATCTATCTGCAGGAAAATGAAATAGGACGGGGT
>CADAFW010000135.1 GCA_902787295.1 uncultured Bacteroidia bacterium | reverse complement strand
ACTACTGAGGCATTTCATCGACCACGCCGTACCCGACAACGACAGCTTCAAGGAGATGCTCTCCGGCATCGACGTGGAAAGGGAGACCTTCTTCTCCGGCGGCCCTTCCAACATCATGTCCGCGATGCAGAAAAAGGTGTTCTTCGGGGACGGCTCCTCCTACCTGACCCAGCTTGACAAGAAGGAACTCAAGGCGCTGGGCACGGACGGCCTGATGCGTACCTTCAACGACCTGATGGACCACGGCTATGCGGTGCTCTATTCCGGCCGCATGTCCGCTCCCGACGTGGCCAGGGCGCTCGCGCGCAATCTGGACCTCGGCCGCGCCGTCAAGACCGAAGACTGGACCCGCCTCCACTATATGAGCTATGACGCCCCGACCGTATTCTTCTACGACCTTCCGGGATCCCGCCAGGCCCTGCTGACCACCTACAAGGCGTTCGACAAGCCGGAGACGGGACAGGACAAAGCGGCCCTGAAGATGCTCGGACGCTATTTCGGCGGCGGGATGTTCTCCCTGATGTTCCAGGAAGTCCGCGAGTTCCGCTCGATGGCCTACAGCGCATCCGGCCTGACCGACTGCTCTTCCCCGGCCTACCCGGACGATCCCGCGCTCTTCATCACCTCGCTCGGCACCCAGGCCGACAAGACGCTTTCGGCAATGCAGCTGGTGGATTCGCTCATCAGGACCCTGCCCATAAAGGAAAACAACCTCGAATCGTCGCGCTACTCCATCGTGGCCTCGGTCAACAATTCCTATCCCGATTTCCGTGGCCTGCCGGGCGAGGTCCAGCGTCTCGAACTGATGGAATATAAGGAGAATCCGGACAAGGAAATCCTGGAAAACCTGCCCTCCGTGAACTGAAAAAGGCCGACATCTACAAATAGCCCCGGATGAAAAGAATCGCCCTCATATTCGCCCTTGTCCTCGCCGCCGCCTGCAGCCGGCAGGAAAGCATGGAGCAACTCGCCGCGCGCGTATTCGACGTGGCCGGCAGGCAGGTGCAGATCCTCGCCGCGGCCCTGGACAGCACGCAGGTCCCGCGCACCCTCAACCCGGACGGCAGCCTGAGGACCTCCGACTACAAATGGTGGTGCTCCGGCTTCTTCCCCGGCACCCTCTGGTACGTCTATGCCTACACCGGTGATTCCCGCTTCTACGACCTCGCCGTGGCGGAATGCGCCAAGATAGACGGGGTGCAGTACATCACGGACGGCCACGACGTCGGCTTCATGGCGAACTGCAGCTTCGGCAATGGCCTGCGCATAGGCGGCATAGAGGAATACGCCCGGCCGCTGGCAAACGCCGCGCACAACCTGGCCGCGAGGTTCAATCCTGCCGTTGGTTGCACCCTGAGCTGGAATCCCCGCAAGGACAAGGACTGGCTCTTCCCCGTCATCATAGACAATATGATGAACCTCGAGATCCTCGTAAGGGTTGCGGAGATGACCGGCGAGCCGGAGCTTCTGGAAATCGCCCGGAGCCACGCAAATACCACGATGAGGAACCATTTCCGCAGCGACTACACCACCTGGCACGTGGTCGATTACGACCCTCAGACGGGTGCGGTGCGCCGCAAGCAGACCCACCAGGGCTATGAGGACGGCTCCACCTGGGCCAGGGGAGAGGCGTGGGCGCTCTACGGCTACACGATGATGGCCGAACTCACCGGCGACCCGGAGTATCTCGCGCAGGCAGAGCACATAGGCCGCTGGACTATCGACAACCTCCCGGAGGACGGGGTCCAGTACTGGGACTATGACGCCGCCAGACTGTTGCTGGAGGCCTCCGACAGCGTTTCCTTCGACCGTGCCTGGGCCGGCGGAAAGCCCGACGGGAGCATCCAGCGCGACGCTTCTTCCGCCGCCATCACCGCTTCCGCATTCGTGCGCCTCGGGCAGCTGACAAAGGACCAGTCCTTTGCTGAAGAATGCCGCGCCGTCGCCGAGAAGCAGATACGCGCCCTGGCGGGACCGGAATACCTCGCGGAGCCGGGGGAGATGCAGGGCTTCCTGATCAGGCACTGCACCGGCTTCCTCCACTCGGACAGCGAAGTGGACGTGCCGCTGACATATGCGGACTACTATTTCCTCGAAGCCGTCCTGAGATACATAGGATTGCTCTAACGGCATTTGCCCGCCTCTGATTCTTTGCGTATCTTTGCCCCGTCATGGCAGGAAAAATAGGTCAGTTGTGCTACCTCGCATGGTGGTTCGTAAGGGCTAGGTTCTTCGGCAGGAAGGCCCCGCTCCAGAGTGTCGTATTCATATCCGACAAGTGCAATCTCTCTTGCAAGCACTGTTCGGTCTACAATCACGTCAATCCCCTCAGCAAGAGCTATTCCCAGATCCGCGAGGAGCTGGAATACTGCCTCTCTCTCGGTTCCCGCTCCGTGGATTTCGAAGGCGGCGAACCCCTGCTCTGGCGGGACGGGGACAAGACGGTGAACGACCTCTGCGACCTCGCCCACGAGCTCGGATTCTTCTCCTGCACCATCACCACGAATGCGCAGCTGCCGTTCCCGGATTCGCACGCGGACTCCATCTGGGTCAGCCTCGACGGTCTCGGCAAATACCACGACGCGGTGCGCGGTGAAGGCACTTTCGCACGCCTGGAAAAGAACGTCGCCTCCTGCGGCCACAAGGCGCTTTCCGTGAGCATGTCCGTCAACACCCTGAACGTGGACAGCATCGAGGAGGTCCTGGATTACGTGAAAGCCAGCCCCTTCATCAAGTCCATCGCCTTCAATTTCCACACTCCCTTCGAGGGAACGGAATACCTCACCCTGCCGCAGGACGTGCGCGAGAAGGCCATAGACACCATCATCGCCTACAAGAAGAAGGGATATCCCATAATGAACTCCCGCTCCGGCCTGAAGCGTATGAAGCACCTCGACTTCAAGAAGCGCTGCTGGATATCCAATTACGTCTTCACCGACGGCACCAAGCTGCCTTCCTGCCCCGGCTACCTCACGGGCGCCTGCGAGCAGTGCGGCTTCTCGATGGCCGGTGAGATGGACGCCGTGTTCCATTTCTGCCCGGATACCATCCTCGCCGGAATGGACCTGCGCCTGCCTGAAAAGAAATAATCCCCGTGAAAATGAAATATCTGGTCCGAGCCCTCAAGTACTTCGTGTACCTTTTCATAATACTGGCGCTGCTCATCGCGGTGCTCGTGCTGACCAAGGTGGTGGACGGCAACCTTTCCACGATGTTCGTGAACGGCACCGACTCCCTGTGGCAGATTGCCCTGGTGATGGCCGTATTCGCCCTCATCTACCCGCGCTTCGGCTATTCCACCCTGCCCCTCCATATGGGCGGCTCCACGGAAGAGATAGCGCCGGTGGTGAAAAAGGCGATGGACGCCCGCGGCTATGTTCCCTCGAAGGAAGACGCCGACGGCAACATGGTATTCATCAAGCGTTCGCCGCTGGACCGCGCCGTGAAGATGTGGGAGGATGCGATCACCTTCACCCGTACCGCCACGGGCTATGACATGGAAGGCCACAACAGGGAACTGCTGCGCTGCCGCAATGCCATCACGGATTTGAGCCGGTAGATTCCTGCCCGATCACGTGCGCCGCACCCGCTTCGAGGGCGGCGTAGAATTCTTCTCCATACGCCCTTGTGAGAGGGCCCTTCAGGAACTGATAGACGCGGATCCCCTCCCGGCGTCCCTTCTCGAACGCGCATTTGCAGATGTCCCAGCGGTGCAGGTTCAGCGCCAGCCCGCCGCCGGTGAGATTGGTGACCCTAATGGGATAGAGCGAGCAGGACTGAGGCTTGCGGCATCCGCAAAGCTCGATCGCGCACATGCACGCCCCGTCCGCGGTGAAATGGGCGTAGGCGCACGCTTCGGAGCCGGGCACGAGCGGGGTCACGATGTCGCCTTCGCGGTCTATCTCGAAGAACCCGTTCGCATCTACGGCGTTCCTGCCGGCTTCCAGCATCTCGTGCGAGAAGAGGGGGTAGTCCCTTTCTATGCCGGGGAGTTCGCTCTCGTCCATCGGGGCGCCGCTGTCGCCGTAGATGCAGCACGCGCCGCGGCAGGTCGCATAGTCGCAGGCGAAATATTCCAGCGCCACCTCCTCGGAAACGAGGATGTCGCCGATCTGGATGATGGTGCCGAATGCGCTGCTCATAGTGCCACGTATTCTATGCGGCCGCCGTTGCAGAGGCTGCCGACAGCCGCTTCCACGGTCTCCGAGCTGATGCCCTTTATTGCCTTCTCGTAGCCGGTCACCAGGTCCTTGCCGAACGAATACCTGTTGATGATGGCGTCCATCAGGAGGCTGTCGTCCGCAAGCTCCGCTGCTATGCGGGCGGTCAGTTCGGTCTTGTACCTTTCCAGCCTGTCCTTGCCGAGCGGCATCGAAGAAAGGACGCGCAGGGCGGCGCGCACGTTGTCCAGGATGTTGAGGGGTTCGCCCGGCCTGATGCCTTCGGGCAGGCCGCTTTCCCGGCAGGGTTTGCAGGTGATATATGCCTTCAGGCGGCCCTCGGGATAGAATTCCACTTCATCGCCCAGCTCCGCGGAGGCTCCGACCGGAATCATCGCCATGGAGAGTTCGTTGCTGAGCGCCACCATCGCGAGCCGGTAGGCGAGATAGTTCTCCAGGGTGAACTGGACAGGGGTTGTGATGGCTATGTTCACGCTCTGCGAGCCGTCCCCGATATGGCTGTCCGCGGACATTTCGGTGAGGGTCACGGTGCCCACGTGGTAGTTCTGCCGGACCTGCGGGATGGTCGCGTAAACCTTGTCGGTCCTGAAACTGCCGAGCGTCAGGCAGAGTTCGCGCTTGAGCTTCTCCTCGTCGAGGTCGCCCAGTATGATGAGCACGCCGTCGGCGCACTTGGAGAACTGTCGCCCGAAGAATTCCCCGGCCCTTTCCGGCAGGTCGTCCTTGAGCGCGGCGATGCTCTTCTTCTCCGGATGTATGCTTTCCGGTGCCAGCAGGCTGTCCAGTTCCTCACGGACGCCCGCCGCGGTGAGTTTGCGGAGCTGTATGCGCAGGGCCTCGCTCTGCCTGTAGTTGTCGAAGCTGTTGCGGTTCACGTGCCTGTCGTTGGCGGTGGACAGCAGCGAGCGGAGCACCAGGCTGAGTTTGGAGGACGGGCC
>CADAFW010000134.1 GCA_902787295.1 uncultured Bacteroidia bacterium | reverse complement strand
TGCCGGGGGTCTGGATGAATGAGCGGACCACGTGCCAAGCACCGACCTTCACCATGAAGTTCACGTCGACACTCTCGATCTCCGCGCCGTTGTACTTGACACGGTCGCTGTTGGCGCCTTCATACCAGGGGTGCTTGCCCCACTTGTTGTCAGCAGAAGGTGTCGGCATGGCAGACGTGCTCAAACCCTTGTTGTTGCCGAGGGTGTAGGCCTTGTTGCGGGTGTCCATGGTCGGGAGGAAATCCTCGCCTTCCTTGGTCACCATGTTCATGAGACCGCGGATTGCGATTTCCCAGGCCTGGGAGGAAGAGATCTCCTGGCCGCCGACATTCAGGACCCAAGGGGTATACTTGGGATCGTACTGGTTGCCAGCGTGGCTGAGGTACTCGCAGTTCGGGTTCGGAACGATAGGAATGAAGTGGACGTTGGTCCAGGCGGCACCCTTCTCCATGAGGCAGCCCAGACGTCGAGACCCTTCACGAACTCCTGTGCGAAGTCCTTGAGGGTGGGACCGGTGGGTGCGCCTTCGCCCCAGAGCTCGGTGCTGACCTTGACGGATGCAAGGGCTGCGACGGAGGTGACGTTGTTGTCCACCATGTACTTGCAGAGGCGTGAGAGCATGAGCAGGTTGCGCTCGACGCAGACATAGCCGTTGTAAGTGGTGAGGACGGGGTCGGAGGTGCGGGGATAACCGCAGACGTTAGGCCATTCGCCGTTGTTCTTCAGGTAGTTGAGGCAACGGGTGGCGAAGTTGTCAAGAAGGTCGATGCCGGCCTCTTTCTCCTGCAGGGGGCTGTCGTACTCGTGGTACGGCGCTGAAGGAGCGTCATAGCTGCCGGGCTTGGTGATTGGATCGGTCAGAGCGGCACCGCCCTCGAGGGCCTTGAGCGCGTTGAGAGCGATCTCATGCATCTGCAGCTTGTTGTAGTTGGTACCGTTGAGGGTGATGGTGAAGTAGTCGGGAACGTAGTTGACATTCTCGTGCTTGTACTCCTTGCCATCATAGGTGTAGGTGACATTGCCGGTGGTCTTCTCCCAGGTCTCGGCTACCTTCGCGAACTCCTTGGCGAAGTCGGCGATGGTGGGATCCGGGGTCGGAGGAACTTCCTGGCCGTACATGTCATAGTCGAACTTCACGTCCTTGACTGCGCTGTAGACGTTCTGGTCGATGTTGTTGTCGAGCAGGTACTTGTAGAAGCGCATGAGGAGGATGAGCTCGCGCATCGGGGAGATGAGTCCGCTGTAGCCCTCGAGGATGAGGGAGCTGTCGGAGGTGCCGAATTCCTGGAAGTTGCCGATCATTCCGAGAGGATCGAAGACTCCGGGGATACCGACAAGACCGCGGACGAGGTGTCCGAGGGATGCCTTGGTGATGACATCCACGCCGGCTTCCTTGAGAGGTGCACCGTTGTAGGTGACGCCGTCTTCCTCATACCAGGGGTACTTGCCCCACTTGGCGTACTGGGAAGGAGTGGCCGTCATGATCTCGGAGAAGGCCTTGTTGTCACCGTGGGTGTAGCCCGGCTTGTTGCGGCTGGTCATCTTGCCGATGTAGCCCTGGCCGTCGGTCAGGACCATGTCGAGGAGACCGCGGATGGCGATTTCCCAAGCCTGTGCGGAGGTGTACTCGGTTCCGTTGACGTTGAGGGTCCAAGGAGTGTACTTGTCGTCGTGCTGGTTGCCTTCGTGGCTGTCATACTCGCCGCCGGTCTTGCCGACAGGGATGAAGTGGACGTTGGTCCAGGCGGTACCCTTCTCGATGAGGTGCTGGCTCTCGGACTCGACGGTACCGACGGTAGCAGCCCAGACGTCGAGACCCTTCACGAACTCCTTGGCGAAGTCCACGAGGCTGACGCTGGAAGGATCCACATACTGGGCCTGGGTCACTGCGATCTCCAGTCCTTCGGTCACGTTGCCGCCGCGGATGATCACGGCACCGGTGCGCTCTGCTCCGGTGTTGGCATCGGCGCTGATGGTCACGGTGACTGCATCGCCGGCGTCGCCGGTTGCGGGATCGACGTGGATCCAGCTTTCGCTTGCGGATGCGGTCCACTGCTTCTTTGCGGAGAAGACTGCGGATACGCCGCTGCCCTGTGCGTCGACGGTCACGCTCTTGGTCTTGAGGTCGATGTCAGGCATCTCCACGCCGTAGAGGTCGGTAGAGAACTTAACGTCCTTGACTGCGTCGTAGACGTTCTCGGTGATGTTGTTGTCGAGGAGGTACTTGTAGAAGCGTGCGGCGATGAGCCACATACGCATAGAGGAAACGAATCCGGCCACGCCTTCATCCACGAATCCCTCGTCGGGATCGGAAGAGAAGTACTGGTAGTTGCCGATCTTGCCGAGGGCGAGCTGGCGGGTGAGGAACCAGGTGGCGCAACGTGCGATGAGGTACGGGGTGAACTCGGTCTGGTTGATGGCCGGGCCGTCGTTGGTGCTCTCATACCAGGGATACTGGCCCCAGATGTCCTCGGGGATGGATGCCGGGATGGGCTCCTTGAGGGAAGCACCGTTGCCGAGGGTGTGCTCGAA
Organism: uncultured Bacteroidia bacterium; assembly: GCA_902787295.1. Taxonomy (GTDB): domain Bacteria; phylum Bacteroidota; class Bacteroidia; order Bacteroidales; family UBA932; genus Cryptobacteroides. Next base: position 2,330 of record CADAFW010000134.1, on the reverse strand, counting down.
CGGGTTGCGGTTCACCTGCATCTTGGAGGATCCCTCGGTGGTGATGAGGTCCACGATACCGCGGAGTGCGATACCCCAGGTCTGTGCGGAGGTGTAGGTGGTTCCGTCGATCTCCACGGTGAAGTACGGCTGGTACTTCGCGTCGTACTGGTCTACGCCGTCAGCATAGGCACCGCCGGAGTGAGGGATAGGAACGAAGTGGACGTCCTTCCAGGCGCTGTTGTTGTCGGTACAGTGGCTACCGTCAGCGCTGACGGTTCCGACGGTCTGGTCCCAGATCTCGAGAATCTTCACGAACTGCTCTGCGAATCCCTTGAGGGAAGCGGCTGCGCTGAGGTACTCGGTGGAGACGTTTGCAGGAAGGGAAGATGCCTTCTTGTACTCGGCGAGTGCGCGGAGCAGGGTGACGGTCATACGGTTGGTGGAGAATGCGAGGGCGTCTGCACCCTTGCGCTTCACCAGGGTCTGGTTGGGCATGGTTCCGGAGCTGGCGGCAGCATCCAGGAAACGGGTTGCGAGGCTGGTGAGGTCCTCGGTTCCCTCTTCCAGGGCGGGGCCGCCCTTCACTGCGACCTCGGCCTTGTCATAGCTGTCGCGGTCGGGGTGCTGGGCCGGTTTGTAACCTACGACGATGATGTCGTCCTTGTTGCCGGCTGCGATGCCGACAAGAGTCTTTGCCAGTGCATACTGGTACTGGGGAGCTGTAAGCGTGATGGTGCTGGCCTTGGTGATAGGCTCGCCCTCCACGCTCAGGGTAGAAGGAATGGTGGTTTCCTCTTCCCACGTTGCATAAGCGGCAGCTGCGGCGTTGATCATTGCCTGCTGCGTGACCTTGGCTACTGCTCCGTCGGGATAATCCGGACCCGGATCGGGCTGCGGCTTGTCCTTACAGGATGCGAGTACTGCGAGAGACGCAAGTGCTGCTGTCAGATACAAAAAGACTTTTTTCATTGTGGTTTTGTGTTAGTAATTAAAGGAATTAATAAGTGTTGTCACGGAAGGTCGTTCACGTCGGGGAAGGTTCCCAGGCCGTAACGGAAGAGTACTATTCCCTTGCCGCGGGTGTCCATGAAGATGTCGATGTCCTTGCGGATGTGCTCGGCGTCCATGGGGGTCACGCCGTTGTCGTCGCCTTCATAGGTCTGGATACCGGACCACATTTCCGCGCCGGACGCGTTGTCGGCGAACCAGTTGGCCACCTCCTTGCACTTGGCGTCGGAATAACGGTAGGAATAGCGGTAGATCATAGGCATGAGTATGTGCAGGTATTTGCCCATGCTCGAAGGCCTCTGCGCGTAGTAGTAGGTGGAGTTGATCTCCGGCATGAGGGCCGCGGAAGTGACGAGGCCCTCGTCGTAAGTGTCCACGAGTTCGCGGAGTTCGCGGCAGCAGCGGTCCACTGCGCCCACTGCGTTCACTTCCGCGGAGGGGTTGTGCTTGTATGCGGTTCCGCCGAAGCGGATGTAGTCCAGGTGCAGGCCGCGCACGCCGAATTCCTCGATGTAGCGGCGCGCGTCGTTGATTATGCCCTCGAAGATCTCGTCCTTGTAGCGGTTGTTCTCGTCGTCGATGGGGTTGATCCATCCGCCGCTGTTGTGGAAGCACTGGATCCACGCGTGCACGGTCCATCCCATGTCCTCGGCGGCCTCGATGAACTCGAGGGTTGCCCTGGAGTTGTTCGGGTGGAATGCCGAGTAGTTGAGGAGGATGTGGCGGTAGCCGAGGTCATAGAGGCGCTTCATGTCGGCCTTGCCGTTGGCCATCCAGGAGGATATGTGGCTGTTCCACACCCAGATGGCGGTGTGCTTGGTGGCGGAGACGTCGAACACCTCGTTCACGCGGGCGGGGCTCGGATAGGTCAGGGTGCGCCAGGCTCCGGTGCCGTCGGGGATGCGCTGGTAGGTTCCGCGATTGGTGAGCACCTTCTCGCAGTCCTTGGAGCGGTCGAAGACGTCCACGGTGCCGGCCTCGAACTCGTCCGTGGCCTTGGTGCCGAGGCGCAGCACGAACTGGGCGTCCGAAGCGATGCCGGTGCCGAGCGTGCCTTCGTCGGTGGAGACGACCATGTGCTCGCCGGGGGCGAGGCTGCCCGCACCGGTGTAGATCTGCCTGTCGTTGAAGTAGGCATCCGTGATGAACAGGCCTATGCCGGCCAGGGAGACGGTCTCGGACGAGGTGTTCGCGATCTCTACCCAGGAAATGGCGTCAACGGTCTGGTCGTGGGCGGCTATCTCATTGATGACCAGCCCCTTCCACGGAGTGACGTCCGCAGGCTGCGGGCCCGCGGGGGTCGGGGTCTTGTTGCAGTTGGAGGCCATCAGCACAAGACA
>CADAFW010000133.1 GCA_902787295.1 uncultured Bacteroidia bacterium | reverse complement strand
GCGGAAGGCGGCGAGCACGTCAACCTCAACGGCGGTTACGGCATCAGCGGAGTGAAGGCGGACGGCATCAGCTTTACCTACACTCCTACCAGGAACTCCTCCACCTGGGTAAGCCTCCAGGAGAAGGCCGGCCCCTGGCAGTTCATCTTCTTCGCGGGATATGCCCACAATTTCGGAACCAAGGCCGCCCTCACCGGCGCCGCCAACAAGGCCGACGGGCTCTATTTCAGCAAGAACAGCTTCGTCAACATGAACAGGATGTGGCGTACCACTCCTACGATCATCTACAACTTCGGCAAGCTCCAGCTCGGCATCGAGTATGAGGTCACCAGCGTGCAGTACGGCGACAGCGCCAAGGGCGTCAACCTCGCCACCGGTCTCTACGACCAGGGCCTCCACTGGATCACCAACAACCGTGTGCAGACGCTCGTGAAGTTCAATTTCTAAGATACAGATCCGACCAACTTTAACCAAACCATAACGATATGATCCATTATTTCGATCTTCTCACCCAGACTATGAAGCGAGACTGGGACAAGAAGGCAGTATGCAACTGGCACGGCGACGAGTACACCTTCAAGGATGTCGCCGAAAGGATTGAGAAACTGCACGTTTTCTTCGAGAAAGCCGGCATCGGGAAGGCTCAGAAGGTTGCCCTCTGCGCCCCCAACTCTGCCCACTGGGCAATCTCTTTCCTTGCTATCAACACCTACGAGACGGTCGTGGTTCCGCTCCTTGCGGACTTCACCCCCGAAGCCGTGGGCAATCTCGTGGACCATTCCGAGAGCGTCCTCCTTTTCACCAATGCCGAGACCTGGAACAAGATCGACAAGAAGGCCATGCCCCGTCTGCGCGGTGCGGTCAACGTTGCCGATTTCAGCCTTCTCTGGGCCGAGGATGACGTGAAGGCCGCTTTCGAGGGCATGGATGCCGCCTATGCGGCCAAGCATCCTTCCGGACTCACCAGGGATGATGTCAACTATCCCCAGGACAACTGGAAGGACCTCGCCGTCATCAACTACACTTCCGGAACCACCAGCGCCCCCAAGGGCGTGATGCTCCGCTACGAGTGCTTCTGCGCATCCATCGATTTTGCAATCAGGAAGATCCCTGCAGACAACAGCTGCAACATCGTATCCATGCTCCCGATGGGGCACATCTACGGCCTCGTGTTCGAGTTCCTGTATCCGCTCTGCTCGGGTGTCACCGTTTACTATCTCGGCAAGGCTCCGAGCGCGACCACCCTCCTCAAGGCCGTGGCCGAAGTGAAGCCTTACCTCATCATCACCGTGCCTCTCGTGATGGAGAAGGTCTACAAGTCCTCCATCAAGCCCGTGCTCTCCAAGCCTGCGATGAAGGTGCTCTGCGCCATTCCCGGCATCAACAGCATCCTCTACGGAGTCATCCGCAAGAAGCTCCTTACCGCTTTCGGCGGCGAGGTCCAGGAATTCATCATGGGCGGCGCAGCCCTCAATCCCGAGGTGGAGAACGCGTTCCGCAAGATCAAGCTCCCTTACACCGTGGGTTACGGCATGACCGAGGCGGCTCCGCTCCTCGCATACGCACATCCCTGGAATTATGTCAAGGGAACCTGCGGCGAGAAGGTGGATTCAGCCGAGGTGCGCATCGCATCCGACGACCCTGAAAACGTTCCCGGAGAGATCCAGGCGAAGGGCGCGAACATCTGCAGCGGCTACTTCAACAATCCCGAAGCTTCCGAGAATGCTTTCACCGAGGACGGATTCCTCCGCACCGGTGACCTCGGAACCATGGACAAGGCAGGCAACATCACCATCCGCGGCCGCATCAAGAACATGATCCTCTCCGCCAACGGACAGAACATCTATCCCGAGGAGGTCGAGGCAGTGGTCAACAACCAGGACTACGTGGTGGAATCGGTGGTCGTCTCCCGCGGTGCAAAGCTCGTGGCCCTCGTCTATCTGGACAAGGACGCCATCGGCAAGGCCGGCCTCAGCGAGGAAAGCATCCACGACATTCCGGACAACATCCGCGTCAATGCGAACAAGGTGCTTCCTTCCTACAGTCAGATCGTGTCCGTGGAGGTAGTTCCCGAGCCGTTCGAGAAGACCCCCAAGATGAGCATCAAGCGCTTCCTTTACAAATAGCAGATGAAGAGCAGATTATCCGTAAGCCGCCTGCGGGAGTCCTACGTGGACACCCTCTCGAAGCTTTACCACTACTCGACGTCGATCTATGAGAAGAACCGCCAGTCCGTCCTTACCGGGACGGACCTGGCTTATACCTTCGGCGAGTTCAAGAGGACGACGGACGGAATCTCCAAGATCCTCACCTGCTACGGCATAGGCGCAGGTTCCGGCGTGGCGATCCTCTCGCAGAACCATCCCAACTGGGGTGTCGCATTCTTCTCCGCAGCGGCGTTCGGACGCGTCGCCATCCCCATCCTTCCCGATTCCACGGAAGCGGAGGTGACCAACATCCTGACCCATTCCGAGGCGAAGGCTATCTTCGTGTCCCGCAAGTTCCTCCCGAAAGTCAGTGAGGCCTGCAGGGAGAAGCTTTCGCTCATCATCGACATCGAGACCCTCGAGGTCATCAAGCGCGAAGAGAAGTCGTTCACCTGCGACGGCCGCACTTCCGAACCGGGAGCAGACGACCTCGCCGCCCTGATCTATACCTCCGGCACCACTGGAAGCCCCAAGGGCGTGATGCTCAGCCACCGCAACCTGGTGCACAATATCTTCGAGTCCTACCATTGCCACAAGACGTCGGAGAAGGACACCTGGCTTTCGGTGCTCCCCATGGCCCACACCTATGAGATGAGCATCGGATTCCTGTATCCGTTCTATGTGGGTGCGTGCGTGTATTACCTTTCACGCCCGCTTTCCACGGCGACCCTCCTGCCCGTCCTGAAGGAAGTCAAGCCTACCACCATCCTCACGGTTCCCCTCATCATAGAGAAGATAGTGAACAGCAGCGTGCTGCCGACGATCCAGAAGAGCAAGATCCTCTCCTGGATGGACAAGCACCTGCCCCGTCTGCTCGCGCGTATGCTGCGCAAGCGCCTTCTCACGACCTTCGGCGGCAACCTGAGGTTCTTCGGCATCGGCGGCGCCAAGCTCAACGAGAGCGTGGAGCAGTTCCTCCGGAGGATCAAGTTCCCGTACGCCATCGGCTACGGCCTCACGGAGTGCGCACCGCTCATCTGCACCGCCAATCCGAAGCAGACCTGGCTCGGCTCCTGCGGCTGTGCCGCCTATGGCGTGGATGCCAAGCTGATCGACGTCAATCCGGAGACCGGCGAAGGCGAACTCGTGGCCCGCGGCGACATGGTGATGCTCGGCTACTACAAGGATCCCGTACGCACCAAGGCCATGTTCACCGAGGACGGCTACCTGAAGACCAACGACCTCGCGTGGAAGGATGAAAAGGGCCGCTACTACATCCGCGGCCGCCTGAACAACATGATCGTAGGCCCTTCCGGCGAGAACATCTATCCCGAGGAGATCGAGATGGTCATCAACGACCTGGACAGCGTGAGCGAGTCCATAGTCGTGGACCGTGACGGCAAACTGGTCGCGCTCGTCCAGCTGGACGAGAACGCCATAGGCTGGAAGATCGCCGATGAGGAAAAGCTGTTCGACAGGATGGAAGAAATCCGCAAGAACATCGCCTCCCAGGTCAACAAGGTCGTGAACAAGGCGTCCCAGATCAGCAAGGTGGTCATAATGAAGGAGCCCTTCGAGAAGACCGCCACGATGAAGGTCCGCCGCTTCCTCTACAGGAAGTCGGACTCTCCGAAGAAGGATGCCGAGGCTGCAAAGGGAGCGGCGGACGGTTCCGGCGCAAAGCCTGAAGAGAAGAAATAGAGGTCCCGACCGCTATTTCTTGATGAATATGATGGCCATCAGCGGTAACGCGAGGATGGCCATCGTTGCGCTTATGGGCAGGTAGATCCCGAAATTGACGTACTTCACCACCAGGAAGGTGATGAGCAGAAGGCCCACTCCCATCGCGCTGGAGATGAGATAATGCTTGCGTATGTCGGTGCTCTTGCAGATCAGGCGGCTGAGGTTGGGCACGCCCAGCGAGATGAATCCTATGGGACCGCAGATGGACACGGAAGAGGTCACGAGGAACATTATCATCAGCAGGCTCACCGCCTTGTGGAGGTTGCTCAGTTCCGTTTCCCCGCGGAAATGGCTGGACAGCTTCGCGTGGTCCGCCAGCGCCGCCGCAATACCCACTCCGAAGAGGCAGAGGGAGAAGATGATGTCCCCGGTGGTCACGCCTTCGAGCCTGAAATTGGCCGCACCCCAGAGGTAATACTGCTTGAGAAGCTCCCCGTTCGGGGCGTTCGTCACCACTATGGTCCCGAGGGAGCCGATGAAGGTGCCGAACAGCAGGCCGAAGGTGATAAGGTGCTGCGTGTTGACCTTCAGGGTGACGAA
>CADAFW010000132.1 GCA_902787295.1 uncultured Bacteroidia bacterium | reverse complement strand
TGAGTGCGGGGTTCTTCATGATGCACGAAGATAGTGAATATTCTTCGGAATTACCCGGCTTTCTGTTGCGTCGAATGCAATTGCTTGATATATAGGAGATTAAAGCAATCGACCGCTCTGTTTTCAGAGCGGTCGAAATACATAAGGCGCAGAGAATCAAGGATATCCATTCGACGCGCCACACGACGCCCCAACTTGCCCGGCCTGACGTTTGCCGGTCAAGTCCCAGGCGCGATCTGCCAGGTATGGACCGTGGCGACGTCATAAGACAAAACACCGGCAACACATAAGGGTATAATCCCGAAAATCTCTATCTTTGTAATCTTATGGATGAGTTGCTGAAAGACTTTACGCGGCAGGAATACAAGGAAGGCTTCGTGACAGAAGTCGAGCAGGAGTATGCCCCGAAGGGTCTTGACGAAGATATTATCAGATATATCTCGGCCAGGAAGGAAGAACCCGGCTGGCTGCTGGAATTCAGGCTGGACGCCTTCCGCAAGTGGAAGACGATGAAGCAGCCTTCCTGGGGGCATCTCAAGCTCCCGAAGATTGATTATCAGGACATTATCTACTGGGCCGCGCCGAAGAAGGACTCCGAGCGCCCCACCGAGATAGACCCCGCGCTGATGGAGACCTTCGACAAACTCGGCATCCCCCTCAGGGAGCGCGAGGTGCTTGCCGGAGTGAAGGGCAAGGAGTCCCTGGTGGCCGTGGATGCAGTGTTCGACAGCGTGAGCGTCGCCACCACCTTCCGCAAGAACCTGGAGGACCTCGGCATCATCTTCTGCTCCTTCTCCGAAGCCGTGCGCAACCACCCGGACCTGGTCCGCAAGTATCTTGCGAGCGTGGTCCCGGCGGGCGACAATTTCTTCGCCGCGCTCAATTCCGCCGTGTTCTCCGACGGCTCTTTCTGCTACATCCCCAAGGGCGTGAAATGCCCTATGGACCTGTCCTCGTATTTCCGCATCAACGCCAGCGGCACCGGCCAGTTCGAGCGCACGCTCATCATCGCCGACGAGGGCTCGACCCTTTCCTATATGGAAGGCTGCACCGCTCCGATGCGCGACGAGAACCAGTTGCACGCGGCCGTGGTGGAGATAGTGGTGGAGAAGGATGCCGACGTCAGGTACAGCACCGTGCAGAACTGGTATCCCGGCGATGCGCAGGGCCGCGGCGGCATACTCAACCTCGTCACCAAGCGCGGCATCTGCAAGGGCAGCGGCTCGCACCTGAGCTGGACCCAGGTGGAGACCGGCTCCGCGGTGACCTGGAAATACCCCAGCACCATACTCAAGGGCGACTACAGCTCCTCCGAATTCTATTCCGTCGCGGTCACGAACAATATGCAGCAGGCCGACACCGGCACCAAGATGATCCACATCGGCCGCGGCACCTCCAGCCGCATCGTCTCCAAGGGCATCAGCGCCGGCCGCAGCCAGAACAGCTACCGCGGTCTCGTGCGGATGAATCCCGGCGCCGAGGGGGCCCGCAACTATTCGCAGTGCGACTCCCTGCTCATAGGCTCCGAGTGCGGTGCGCACACCTTCCCGGTCATCCGCAACACCTGCCCCTCGGCTATGGTGGAGCACGAGGCCACGACCTCCAAGATCAGCGAAGACCAGCTGTTCTACTGCGCCCAGCGCGGCATCGACGCCGAGGATGCGGTGGGCCTCATAGTGGGCGGCTATGCCCGCGAAGTGCTTTCCCGACTGCCCATGGAGTTCGCGGTGGAGGCGCAGAAACTCCTTTCCGTTTCACTTGAAGGATCCGTCGGATAATGAACGTCTACGATATCATATCGGCCGTGCTCGGCCTCACCACCGTGGTGCTTGCCGGAAGGAACAGCAAGTACAACTTCTGGGTGGGCTATGTCTATAACATATTCCTGTTCCTGCTGTTCTGGCAGCAGCATCTCGTCGCGGCGATGGTGCTCCAGCCGGTGGCCTTCGTGATCAATATGTACGGCCACTGGAGATGGACGCATCCCAAGGAGGAAGAGAAGAGCGCCGCTGACGGCAAGTCGCTGAAGGTCAGCTCATTGTCTGCGAAGAACTGGGCCGTCGCCTTCATCGGGGTGGCGTTCCTCGGCGCGGTCTGGGCCCTCGTGCTCCAGAAGGAGACGCAGGATCCCGTGCCGTGGCTGGATTCCTATCTGCTGATGCTGACTTTCCTGGCGCAGTACCTTTCCGCGCAGAAGAAGTGGGAGTGCTGGATAGTCTGGCTCATCGTCAACATAGGCAATCTCACGATGTACCTGCTCAGCGGCCTGCACTTCATGCCTATAGTGAGCGCGCTGTACATAGTGAACGGCATCTGGTCGCTGTACGGCTGGAAGAAGCGTTACGACAAGGGAGAATAAAAACTACAACTATATGAGCGATTTGCTTCTCGAAATAAAGGGCCTGCACGCAGGCATCGCCGGCAAGGAGATACTCAAGGGCATCGACCTGAGCGTGCGCCGCGGCGAGATCCACGCCGTGATGGGCCCGAACGGCGCCGGCAAGAGCACTCTTTCCGCCGTGCTGACCGGCAGGCCGGACTACCAGGTCACGGCCGGGACCGTCACCTTCGCCGGCCGGAACCTCCTGGAAATGGCGCCGGAAGAGCGCGCCTGGGCCGGGATGTTCATGAGTTTCCAGTATCCCGTGGAGATCCCCGGGGTGAGCATCACCAATTTCATGAAGGCCGCCATCAACGCCCGCCGCAAGGCGCAGGGCCTTCCCGAGATGAAGCCGGCGGAGTTCCTGAAGCTGATGAAGGAGAAGATGGCGCTCGTGCAGATGAAAGGCGAGTTCGCCCGCCGCGAGGTCAACGTGGGCTTCTCCGGCGGCGAGAAGAAGCGCAATGAGATATTCCAGATGGCAATGCTGGAGCCGGTGTTCAGCATCCTCGACGAGACCGACAGCGGCCTGGACGTGGATGCGCTCAAGATAGTCGCGGACGGCGTGAACAGCCTCCGCAGCCCGGAGCGTTCCGGCATAGTCATCACGCACTACCAGCGCTTGCTGCAGCTGATCGTACCGGACGTGGTGCACGTCCTCAAGGACGGCCGCATAGTCCGCACCGGCGGCATCGAGCTGGTGGACCAGATAGAGAATGAAGGCTATGACAGCATCGCCTGAGGTTTTCGTGGTAGGCCGCGACGCGGTGCCTTCCGCAGTGCGCCTGGACGGGGGTGAGAGCCTCCGCTGGACCTTCGTGGTGCCGCCCGGACAGAGCTGCGAGCTCTGCGTGGAGGTGGACCTGGAGGGCCCCGGATGCGAGGTGGACATCGCCGGCGTGTATCTCTGCAAGTCCGACGAGAAGGTCGGAATCCGCGTCCTGGTAAGGCACGATTCCGGTTCCTGCGTCTCGCGCCAGCTTTTCAAGGGCATCGTGGGTGGCCGCGCGGTGGCGGAGTTCGACGGGCTCATCTATGTGAAGGAGGGCGCGCAGAAGACCAAGGCGTACCAGGAGAACCATACCATCCTGCTGAGCGGCGAGGCGCGTGCGGAGTCGCGTCCGCAGCTGGAGATCTATGCCGATGACGTGGAGTGTTCGCACGGTGCCACCACCGGCTATCTGGATCCGGCGCAGGAGTTCTATATGCGTTCGCGTGGCATTCCGGAGGCGGAGGCGAAGCAGCTTCAGATGCTGGCTTTCGTGGCTCCGGTGCTTTCCCGTCTTCCGGAGGCGCTCCAGGAGGAAATCAAGGCTCTCATATGAGGACTAATGTAAAGGTCAATCTGGGGCTGAATGTCCTGCGGAGGCGTCCGGACGGGTTTCACGATATCGAGACGCTGTTCGTGCCGTATTACGGTTTCGGCGACGAGCTGGAGATCGTTCCGGCATCTGATGGCACCGCAGGGGTGCTGCATGGAGCTCCTGAAACATTGGGAAAACGTCGCTCCACACAGCACCCCGACGGTGCCATTGAACGTCGCTCCGGGCAGCAGTCCGACCGCCTGGATATTGAAATCGACAATTGCGGGTGGGATCCGCAGGAGGACCTGACGGCGCGGGCATACCGGCTGCTGCGGGACGAATTCGGGCTCCCGCCGGTGAGTATACGGCTGTTCAAGGGCGCCCCGGTGGGGGCGGGCCTCGGCGGCGGTTCCGCGGACGCGGCATTCGCGCTCAGGCGCCTGAACGATATATTCAGCCTTGCCCTGAGCGACGACGAACTTGCCGCTAGGGCTGCAAAACTCGGGTCCGACTGCGCGTTTTTCATCTACAACCGCCCGATGATCGGCACGGGCAGGGGAGAGGTCCTGGATCCGTTCGATCTGGACCTGAGCGGCTATGAAATGCGGGTGGAGATCCCGGAGGGGGTGTCCGTGAGCACTGCGGAGGCCTATCGCGGCGTGCTTGCCGCAAGGGAGAGGGCCATCGCCGACGGTTCCCTCAGGCCGGTTCCGCTGCGGGAGGCGCTCGCCCTTCCCGTTGAGCGGTGGAAGGACGTGCTGGTCAATGATTTCGAGGCCACCGTATTCCCGCTGCACCCGGAGATAGCGGCGCTCAAGCAGC
>CADAFW010000131.1 GCA_902787295.1 uncultured Bacteroidia bacterium | reverse complement strand
AAGAACTCGACCCCGTGGACGTCAGCTACTTCTTCCCCGGCGCCGACAGCGTCCGCGTGGATCCCGTCCTCTATCCTGACAGGAGCATCATAGAGCACTGCACGATGATGCACGACTGGGGCGCCGACACCGACAAGCTCATCAGCATGTGGTCCCGCGTCAAGGGCTCCAACGCCAATGCGATGACCGTCATCGTGATAGCCGCCGTTGCACTCGCCATCATCGCCGCACTCCTGGTGAAGAAACTCACTTCCCGCAAATCCTCCCGCCGCAAGACTTCGAAGAAGAGGTAGCGTGATGCTTCTTCCGGCTTATGCTTACGCCTTGGCCGCCTCTTTCTGCGGATCCTTGAAGAGGATTGCGAAGAGGATGCCGACCACCAGGGCGTAGGCCGCAAAGACATACCAGGCTGCGCTCCAGTTGCCTGCGGCGGCGATTTCCTGCGGAGGGAGATGGTTCCTGGCGGCTTCTGCCTGAGGCGCGAAGACGAGGGCGTTGACCACCTTGCCGGCCACCCAGGTGCCGATGGACGCGCCCAGGCCGTTGGTCATGAGCATGAACAGGCCCTGTGCGCTCGAGCGTATTCCCTTGTCGGTGTTCTCATTGACATACAGCGAACCGCTGATGTTGAAGAAGTCGAATGCCACGCCGTACACTATGCCGCTGAGGATGAAGAGCCATACTCCGGGACCCGGGTTGCCCAGTCCGAAGAAGCCGAAGCGGAACACCCAGGCGAACATTGCTATGAGCATCACCTTCTTGATGCCGAACTTCTTCATGAAGAACGGGATGAGCAGGATGCAGAGGGTTTCGGACACCTGTCCGATGGAGATGATCACGTTGGCGTTGTGGGTTCCCCAGGCGTCTGCGAAGGCAGGGTTGTGCCTGAATGAGGTGATGAAGGCGTTCGCATAGCCGTTGGTCACCTGCAGGGAGGCGCCGAGCAGCATGGAGAATATGAAGAAGATTGCGAACTGCTTCTCCTTGAACAGCTTGAATGCGTTGAGGCCGAGCGCCTCGGCGACGCTCGAGTTCTCGCCGGCAGGCTTGCAGGGGCAGTTCGGCATCGTGAGCGCGTATGCAGCGAGCACGAGGCTCAGGGCGCCCGACACGAGGAACTGCTCATAGGAGTGCTGGAACTGCACGCCCTGGCCGTTCGTGAGGAAGTTCACCGCGAGCATCATCAGGATGAAGCCTATGGTGCCGAACACGCGGATGGGCGGGAAGGCCTTGACGGGGTCCTTGCCTGCGCCCTCGAGCGCACTGTATGCCACTGAATTGGTGAGGGCGATGGTCGGCATGAAGAACGCGATGCTGAGCAGATATAGCACGTAGAACACTCCGAACTGGAAAGTCGGGGCGGCGACGTACCTGATGACCTCGGTGCCGTGATGGGTCGTCATCGGAGCGAAGGAGCCGTTGCTCATCGCATAGAATCCGACGCCGAGCATGAATGCGCCTGCGAGCAGCTGGCAGAGGGACAGGACCTTCTGGGCCGGGATCCACTTGTCCGCTACTATGCCCGTAAGAGCCGGCATGAAGATGGACACGAAGCCCTGGGATGCGAAGAAAAGCCAGATTTTCGGGCCGAGTCCGGCGCTTGCGAGGAAGCTGCCCATAGAGGTCAGGTATGCTCCCCAGATGGCGAACTCGATGAAGTTCATGATGATCAGCCTCAGGCTGATGTGGGAATTGTTCATATTGCTTGAGTTTATCGTTCCAGTGTCTTCCCGGCGATGCCGGTAACATACAAATATACGGGAATTCCTTAAGAATTGCTATATTTGTAAAATACAAAAGAAGGATGAAATTCTCCGTAAAATGCAGGGATGCGCACTCTTCGGCGCGCACCGGCGTGATCGAGACCGACCACGGAACCATACATACCCCTATCTTCATGCCGGTGGGCACCGTCGGCTCGGTGAAGGGTATCTATCACCGTGACCTCAAGGAGGACATAGGCGCGGAGATCATCCTGGGCAACACCTACCACCTCTACCTCCGTCCGGGTCTCGACATCCTCAGGGCTGCCGGCGGACTCCACAAATTCGAGTCGTGGGACCGTCCCATACTCACGGACAGCGGGGGATTCCAGGTGTTCAGCCTCACAGGCATACGCAAGCTTACCGAGGAAGGCTGCAAGTTCCAGTCCCACATAGACGGCTCCCGCCACATGTTCACCCCGGAGAACAACGTTGACACGCAGCGCATCATCGGCGCCGACATAATGATGGCGCTCGACGAATGCTGCCCCGGGGACGCCGACTACGCCTATGCGAAGAAGTCGCTCGGCCTCACCCAGCGCTGGCTGGACCGCTACGCCGCACGGTTCGCGGAGACGGAACCTCTCTACGGCTATTCACAGACCTTCTTCCCCATAATCCAGGGCTGCGTCTATCCCGACCTCCGCGTGGAGGCCGCGCGCCACGCCCTGCAGTATGCCGAAGCCGGCATCGCGATAGGCGGACTGGCCGTCGGCGAGCCCACGGAGAAGATGTACGAGATGCTGGAGGTCCTGGANCATAGCCAGGGGAGTGGACATGTTCGACTGCGTGATGCCCACCCGCAACGGCCGCAACGGAATGCTCTTCACCTGGAACGGCATAATGAACATGAGGAACGCCAAGTGGGCGGAGGACTTCGGGGAGCTCGACCCTTCGGGCGCCTCGTTCGTGGACCACGCCTACAGCAGGGCATATCTGCATCATCTCTTCATCGCTGGCGAGATGTTTGCAGCAATGATTGCCAGCGAGCACAACGTCGCATTCTACCTCGACCTCGTACGGGAGGCGCGCGCCCACGTGGAGGCTGGCGATTTCACCGCCTGGAAGGAAGACGCGCTCGAAAGGATCACCCGCCGCATCTGAAATGGATTTCGGACTGAAGATAATCGACCGCTACATCATCAAGAAGTTCATCCTGACCTTCTTCATAGCGCTGTTGCTCATCATCGGCATCGTCATCATCATCGACCTGTCGGAGAACATCGATTACTTCGTCAAGTACGAGGCCCCGCTGCGTGCGATCATCTTCGACTACTACCTTAACTACATCCCGTACTTCATAAACATGTTCTCGCCGCTGTTCGTCTTCATCACGGTGATTTTCTTCACCTCCAGGATGGCCGCGAACAGCGAGATCATCGCCATCCTCAGCGGCGGCGTGAGCTACCGCAGGATGATGGTCCCGTACCTCATTTCCGCGGGCATCATCGCCCTCCTGTCGCTCGGCCTGAACATGTACATCATCCCCCGTTCCAACGCCGACAGGCTGGAATTCTCCGCGAAATACATACGGCGCCACAACAAGACGAGCATGTACAACCTCAGGAACATCCATTACCAGATCGCTCCCGGGCAGTTCGTCTATGTCGAGTCCTTCTCCACCTGGAACAACACCGCCTACAGGCTCACGCTCGAGACGGTGGAGAACAACCAGCTGGTATCCAAGCTGTCCGCGGAGACCGCCCAGTGGGACAGCACCTTCGAGGGCTGGCATATGCGCAAGTGGATCATACGCGACTACACCTCCCAGATGTCCGACAAGATCAGGCTCGGCCGTCAGCTGGACACCTGCATTGCGCTCACGGTGGACGACTTCTACCGCAACGAGAAGACCGTCGAATCGCTTACTTCCAAGAACCTCAAGCTGCTCATAGACACGCAGAAGATGAGGGGCGACTCCAACGTGATGTATGCCCAAATAGAGCGGAACCGGCGCATGACGCTGCCGTTCTCCGCATTCATCCTCACGATAATGGGCGTCGCGCTGACCTCGCGCAAGCGGCGCGGCGGCATAGGATGGAACATAGCGCTCGGCATCGGCCTGGCGTTCCTCTACATCCTGTTCCTCCGCTTCAGCGAGATGTTCGTCTATACCGGCGTGCTGCCCGCGTGGATAGCCCTGTGGCTGCCGAACGTCGTCTATACCATAATCGCCATAGTCCTTTACAGGCTGGCCCCCAAGTAGTTCCGCAATGAAAGTCAAGGTCATCAACCGGAGCGGCAATCCGCTCCCGCAGTATGCAACCGAGTTCGCCGCAGGTCTCGATGTCCGTGCGAACAACGATGAACCCATAGTCCTGGCGCCCCTCGGCAGGGCGATGGTCCCGACGGGCCTTTTCCTGGAGATACCCTCCGGATATGAGGTGCAGGTGCGCCCCCGCAGCGGCCTTGCGGCCAAGAAAGGCGTCACCGTGCTCAACGCGCCCGGAACCATCGACGCCGACTACCGCGGCGAGGTGTGCGTGATCCTGGTCAACCTTTCCGATGCGGAATTCGTGGTCGAGAAGGGGGAGAGGATAGCCCAGCTCGTCCTGGCACGCCACGAGACCATAGAGTGGGAAGAGACCGACGCCCTGGCGGCTTCCGGCAGGGGAGAGGGCGGATTCGGAAGCACCGGCACCAAATAATTCCTGAAATGACAGATCTTTACAAGAAATATCGCGACTGTGCATACCGCGTCACCACCGACAGCCGTGCAATCGCGGGCGGGGAGATATTCTTCGCCCTCAGGGGTGAGAACTTCGACGGCAACGCCTATGCCGCCTCCGCGCTGGAGAAAGGTGCGGCCTGGGCCGTCGTGAACGAGGATGCCGACCTTCCGGAGGACGGCCGCTTCATCCGGGTGGCGGATCCTTTCACCGCGTTGCAGGAACTCGCCATAGAGCACCGCCTGCACGTCCTGGACGGGCGCCAGTCCCCGGCCTGCGGCATTGCCGGCCATCTCCCGGTAGTCGGCCTTACCGGCACCAACGGCAAGACCACCACGAAGGAACTCATAGCCGCTGTCCTGGCTAAAAAATACAAGGTGACGGCCACCCAGGGCAACCTGAACAACGACATCGGCGTGCCGCTCAGCCTGCTGAAGATCACTCCGGAGACGGACATCGCGGTCATTGAGATGGGCGCGAACCATCCGGACGACATAGCCAAGCTGGTGAAGGTCAGCCAGCCGGACTACGGCCTCATCACCAATGTCGGCAAGGCGCACCTGCTGGGCTTCGGCAGCTTCGAGGGCGTGAAGGCTGCCAAGGGCGAACTGTATAACTGGCTCGGCGCCCGCAAAGGCTCGCTCATCTTCCTGAACGAGGACGACGCCGACCTGAAGGAAATGGCCTCGCACCAGCCTTGCCACGTGTTCGGCTACGGCCTGCGCTATCAGGGAGCCGAGGTCCTGCCAGCCAGCGCCGCCGAGCCTTTCCTGCGCATACGCCTGGACGGCCTTGAAATCAGGACCGGCCTCGTGGGTGCCTACAATGCCACCAACGTGCTTGCAGCCATTGCCGTGGGCGAATATTTCGGCGTTTCCCGTGCCGATGCCGCCGAGGCCATCGCCGCTTATGTGCCGAAGAACAACCGCTCGCAGATGATGAGCACCGCTTCCAATACCCTCATCGTGGATGCCTACAACGCCAATCCTTCGTCGATGGCCGCCGCGCTGGACAACTTCGCCGCCGTGGAAGGTGAGCTGAAGGTCGCGCTCCTGGGCGATATGCGCGAGCTGGGGGAGGATTCCGTGGCAGAGCACGTGAAAGTGGTCAGGAAACTGACGGAAGCAGGCATCGCCGCCTATCTGGTGGGCGATGAATTCCGCAAGGCCCTGGATATGGCCGGCATCGTGCCGGAGGATGGCAAAGCCGGAGTCAGGGGATGGTTTCCCGACTCACCGTCGCTCGCCTCATTCCTGAAGGAGCACCCGCTGAGCGGCGCTATTGTGCTTGTGAAGGGGTCGAGGGGGATACGGATGGAGGAAACGCTTTCCGTATTATAAGGCCGGCCAGGCTGGCTATCACCCATCCGAAGAGCAGACCGACGGCATATCCGGCGAGGACGTCCCCGAAGAAGTGCTTGCCCACGAACACGCGGCTCATTCCCACGAGGAAGCCCCAGATGAATATCCCTATTCCGTAGTATCGGTAGCTGTATTTCGCATCGTTCCTGAAACAGAGCCAGGAGCAGACCGCGAAGCCCATCGCGTTGGCTGCGTGGGCCGAATAGAAGCCGTACAGGTTGCCTGCGCCCTCGAGTGTATGGAGCCCCCGCGAGAGCATCTCGCCGTCCAGGCAGGGCCTGAGCCTCTGGAAGAAATCTTTCGTAAAATTGGCGAACTGGTCGCAGGCCACCACGCACAGGATGCAGGCGAGGGTGGCTATGAGTGCTTTCTTCCAGCCCAGCCTGACGAAGAAAAACACCAGTACGGCCACGTAGAGCGCATACCATATCTCCCTGTTGGAGAAGACCATCCAGATGTAGTCCGTGAACGTGCAGTGCAGCGAGTTGATCGCGAGGGTCACGTCCTTGTCCAGGTGGTGCAGATACTGAAAGAATCCCATTATGCCTGAAGTGCTTTCCAGAGCGCGTCCTTGAGTTTGTCGAGGCCTTCGCCGCTGGCGGATGAAATGAATATGTGCGGAATCTTCTTCGGGAGGGTCTTCTCGATCTCCTTCTCCAGCTCCGCGTCTATCAGGTCGCATTTCGTGACCGCGAGCACCCTCTGCTTGTCCAGGAGTTCGGGATTGTACATCTTGAGCTCCTTGAGCAGGGTCTTGTAGCCGGCGTTGATGTCGTCCTCCTCGCAGCTCACCAGGAACAGCAGCACGGAGTTGCGTTCTATGTGCCTGAGGAAGCGGGTGCCTATGCCCTTGCCCGCGTGGGCGCCCTCGATGATTCCCGGGATGTCGGCCATCACGAACGAACGGTCGTCATAGTACCTGACTATGCCGAGATTGGGTTCGAGGGTGGTGAAGGCGTAGTCCGCGATCTTGGGCTTGGCGGAGGTTATGGATGCGAGGAGGGTGGATTTGCCCGCGTTGGGGAATCCCACCAGCCCCACGTCGGCCAGCAGCTTCAGCTCGAGGATGAAGACGCCTTCCTGGCCTTCCTCTCCCGGCTGTGCGTAGCGGGGAGTCTGGTTCGTGGCGGTCTTGAAATGGTCGTTCCCCCAGCCTCCGCGGCCTCCCTGGCAGAGTATCCTTTCCTCGCCCGGCTCCATCATTTCGAAGAGCGGTTCTTCCGTCTCGGCATCCTTCACGACGGTGCCCACGGGCACGTCGAGATAGATGTCCGCGCCGTTCTTGCCCTTGCAGAGCGCGGCG
>CADAFW010000130.1 GCA_902787295.1 uncultured Bacteroidia bacterium | reverse complement strand
GGAAGGCATTTTCTGGGACTTCAAGGAGGGCAGGCCTTCGGAAAGGCTGCTGGACCATTTCGGCTTCGATGAGTCCCTGCTCCCCGACGTGGCGCCCACGTTCGGCCAGCAGGGGAACCTCACTGAGGAAGCCGCTTCCGCCCTCGGTCTCAGGGCCGGAATCCCCGTGACCTACCGTGCCGGCGACCAGCCCAACAACGCCCTCAGCCTGGGCGTGTTCAATCCGGGCGAGATAGCCTCCACCGCAGGCACTTCCGGCGTGGTGTACGGCGTCACGGACAAGGTCGGCTACGACCCGCAGTCGCGCGTGAATTCATTCGCCCACGTCAACTATACCCCCGAAGCGCCCCGCCTCGGCGTGCTGCTTTGCATCAACGGCACCGGCATACTCAATTCCTGGATGCGCCGCAACGTTGCGCCGGAACTGGGCGTGTGCATACTGCCCTTCGGCAACGGGGCGGAACGCATGCTCGGCAACCGTGACTGCGGCTGCAGCGTGCACGGCGTCAGTTTCAACATCCACGGCAGGGAGCACCTGCTCAGGGCCGCGCAGGAGGGAATCGTGTTCTCCTTCCAATACGGAATGGAGATAATGGAGAAGATGGGGATGAAGGTCGGCACCATCCACGCCGGCAATGCCAACATGTTCCTCTCCCCGATCTTCAGGGAGACGCTTGCCGGAGTCAGCGGCGCCACCATAGAACTTTACGACACGGACGGTTCCGCGGGAGCCGCGAGGGGAGCCGGAATCGGGGCAGGAGTGTACCGGGACGGCGCGGAAGCCTTCGCGACCCTGGAGAGGCTGGCCGTCATAGAACCCGCCCGCTGCGACGAATACCGCGCGGCATACGAAAACTGGAAATCCAAACTAACATTGTAATACGATATGGCAAAAGAGTATTTCCCGACAATCGGGAAAATCCCTTTCGAGGGACCTGAAAGCAAGAATCCGCTTGCATTCCATTATTATGAACCCGGTCGCGTCGTGTGCGGCAAGCCGATGAAGGACTGGCTGAAATTCGCGATGGCCTGGTGGCACACTCTCGGACAGGCTTCCGGCGACCCGTTCGGCGGACGCGGGATTCGAGATCATGCAGAAGCTCGGGATAGAGTACTTCTGCTTCCACGACATCGACCTCATCGAGGACTGCGACGACATAGACGAATATGAAGCCCGCCTGAAGGACATCACGGACTACCTCATCGAGAAGATGAAGGAGACCGGCATCAAGAACCTCTGGGGCACCGCCAACGTGTTCGGCCACAAGCGCTATATGAACGGCGCCGGCACCAACCCGCAGTTCGACATCGTCGCCCGCGCTGCCGTGCAGATCAAGAACGCGCTGGACGCCACCATCAAGCTGGGCGGCTCCAACTACGTGTTCTGGGGCGGCCGCGAAGGCTATTACACCCTGCTCAACACGCAGATGCAGAGGGAGAAGGACCATCTCGCCAAACTCCTCACCGCTGCCCGCGACTATGCCCGCGCAAAGGGCTTCAAGGGCACCTTCCTCATCGAGCCCAAGCCTATGGAGCCCACCAAGCACCAGTATGACGTGGACACCGAGACAGTGATCGGCTTCCTTCGCGCGAACGGCCTGGAGAAGGACTTCAAGGTGAACATCGAAGTCAACCACGCCACCCTCGCCGGCCATACCTTCGAGCACGAGCTCACCGTGGCTGTGGACAACGGCCTGCTCGGTTCCATCGACGCCAACCGCGGCGATGCCCAGAACGGCTGGGATACCGACCAGTTCCCGGTGGATCCGTACGACCTCACCCAGGCAATGATGCAGATTATCCGTAACGGCGGCTTCGGCAACGGCGGTACCAACTTCGACGCCAAGCTGCGCCGCTCTTCCACCGATCCGGAGGACATCTTCATCGCCCACATCAGTGCGATGGACGCGATGGCGCACGCGCTGCTGAATGCGGCCGCAGTCATCGAGGAGAGTCCTCTCTGCGAGATGGTGAAGGAGCGCTACGCTTCGTTCGACAGCGGACTCGGAAAGAAATTCGAGGACGGCAAGGCCACCCTCGAAGAGCTTTACGATTATGCGAAGAAGAACGGAGAGCCCGTTGCCAAGTCAGGCAAGCAGGAACTCTACGAGACCATGCTGAACCTCTACGCCAAGTAGGGGTTCAGAATTCTCCGGAAAAGATTACAGCGCTGCGCATTTTGACCCGGACTGGGTGCCCGTCTACTTTGCCGGGCTTCCATTTCGGGGCTTTTTTTACCACGCGCAGCACTTCCGCGTCCAGTGCGGGATGCGCGCCCTGGACTATCCTGACCTCCTGGACCGAGCCGTCGTAGCCGACCAGGAATTCATACACCACCTGCCCGTCGATGTGGGCTGCACTGGCCTCTGAGGGATATTTCAGGTGCCTGGACACCCACTTCGAGAATTCGGACAAGCCTTTCCCGCGGAAGCTGGGCTGGACGTCAATCTCGTCAAATCTCTGGACGTTGGCGTGGTCCGGGCCCTCCGAGTGGCTGACATACCGGGCGCCTTTCATTTCTATGACCCTTTTGTCATAGACGCTGCGGTGGCCGCGGACGGTGAGGGTGTCGCCTTTGCGGACGTCGAGCGCGATGATGCCGCGCCCCTCACGGTCCCATACGCCGTAGATCAGCACGACGCCGGTACCGTCGTCGATGTAGAGATTGCCCTTGTCGTTGTTGCGTATGCGGTTTACGACGCCGGTGAGCTCGCACCAGGTGGTGTCGGAGTCGGACATGTTCAGGAACTGCCCCACGGTCTTTTTGACGGGAGCCTGGGCGCTTGCAGAAGGAGCCGCGGCGCAGACGGATGCGAGCGAAAGCAGCAGGACCAGTCCTGCAGGGATAAGCTTCGGTTTCATCATGCTGTGGTTTTTTCGTGCCTCAAGAGGACTAGGATGTCGCCCTCGAGCAGCACGGTGTCGCCGTCCGGGATGAAGTCTTCGTCATCGCGCCGCACCAGCAGCACGAGGCCTTCTCCACTGACATCTTTGATTGCGTGGCCGGCCCGGCGTCCGTTTTTCTTCACTTTCTTCTCTATGAGGAAGATTTCCTTTTCGTCGAAGGTCTTGGTGACGACCACGACCTTGTCTCCGGCCTGGAGGACGGTGTCTCCCTTGGCTATGATGCGCTCTTCTCCGCGGAGCACCAGCGCGAGCATCATGTTCTTCGGAAGGTCGAGGTCCATCACGCGCTTGCCGTCCCAGGATCCGCCGGGCACGATGTCTATGCTTCCGGCCTGCAGTTCCTTCTGCTCGGAGTAGTCGTTGAAGGTCTTCATGACATCCACCTTGGCATCCACCATCTTGAGTTTCTTGGACACGAACGGTATGAGCGAACCCTGCAGGGAGATGGAGATGAGCACCAGGCAGAACACGATGTTGAAGATGTCGTGCGTCGGACTTACGGTATCGCTGGTCGCGACTATGGCGAACACGATGGAGGCGGCTCCCCTGAGTCCCACGAACGAGACGAGGGCCTGCTGCCTGAACGGATATTTACGGAACGGGGTGAGTATGCTCATGACGCTGAGCGGCCTTGCCACCAGCAGCATGAATACGAATATCGCGAGTGCCGGAATGATCACCTTGTGCAGTTCTGCAGGCCTTGCCAGAAGACCCAGGAGGAAGAAGATGATCACCTGGGCGAATCCGGTGATGCCGTCGAAGAAGTTCACGAGAGCCTTCCTGCTCGGGAATTCCCGGTTGCCGAGGTAAACGCCCACGATGTACACGCTCAGGTAGCCGTTTCCGCCTATGATTTCCGGTATCGCGTATGCCAGCAGGGCGGTGGCGACGAAGAACAGGGAATCATAGCCCTTGTCCTTGATGTGGACCTTCTCCAGGAAGGTGGCCGCGAGGATGGCGATGAAGAAGCCGCATCCGAGGCCGAACGCGATCTGGGCGAACAGCATCCAGGCGATGGACCCTCCGGTGGCGGTGCCTTTCAGGACGCTGAGCATCAGCAGCGTGAGCATATGGGCCATGGGGTCGTTGCTGCCGCTCTCCATTTCCAGGATGGGCGCGGTGTTGTTCTTGAGACCCAGTTTCTTGGAACGCAGGATGGAGAACACCGATGCCGCGTCGGTGGAACCCACCACGGCTCCGATGAGCAGGCTCTCGGTCCAGTCCCATCTGAAGGCATAGTGGCAGAACATTCCCGTGAATGCGGCGGTGAGTACGACTCCCAGCGAGGCGAGCAGGGAAGCCTCAGCGACTATGGGCCTGGCCGATTTCCACCGGGTGCCGAATCCACCATAGAACATGATGAATATGAGCGCGATGGAGCAGATTTCCTTGGCTGCCGTGTGGTCGTCGAACTGGAGCGGAATGAGCCCGCTGTTCCCGAACAGGATTCCCAGGAGGATGAAAGCAAGCAGGGCGGGCACGCCTATGCGGGACGAGATGCTGTTCAGGCCGATGCAAAGCAGGACGACTACGCCGACCAGGATGAGGAAGAGTGTT
The DNA here is from genome assembly GCA_902787295.1 of uncultured Bacteroidia bacterium. Lineage (GTDB taxonomy): Bacteria > Bacteroidota > Bacteroidia > Bacteroidales > UBA932 > Cryptobacteroides. The sequence goes on along the minus strand of CADAFW010000130.1, from coordinate 1,298 downwards.
GTCATATTGCCGTGTTTGAGCGCAAATATACTAAAAAGACATCAGTTGAAAAGCATCACCTGGCGCAGGCTGACCTCTTTCCCGGGGTTGTCCACAAGCAGGCGGAAGCTTTTCGCGCGGACGGGCTCGAACGGCAGGGTGAGGCCGGTGCCGTCTCCTTCCGCTTCGGCGAGGGTCTTCCATTCTCCGCCGACCAGCGCCTGGATGACGTAGTGCTGGTGCGGGTTCTCCCAGACCTGCCAGGGTTCCACCGCGGCGACGCACTGGATGTACTGCGCTTCGGGAAGTTCGATCTCCACTGTCCTGCGGCCCTGTCCCGCGGCGGTCCAGGTGGACTTGTAGTCCGCGTCGCTGAGTTCTTTCACGACCTTCCCGTCCACCGTCATCGGCAGCCCTTCGGACGGGACGGGCTGCACGGACACCTGCTCCGCCAGCTCCACTGCCAGCACGCTAACTGCGGCGTCGGGCGCGAAAGGAGGCAGCCGGAACCATGTGCTCCCGCCCTTCCTGCCGGAACGTATCCGGACGGAAGGGTCGGCGAGCAGATATGCCTTCCTTACCTTCAGGACCGCGGGAACGCTGAGTTCCTTGCTCCAGTCGCGGATATGCAGGTAGAGGGTGTTCCCCTTGCGGGTGGCATAGCCGAACGGGAGGAAGGGGAAGGGGGACGCTTCGGTGCTGTAGATGGCTTCGCCGTTCACCTTCATCCATCTGCCTATTGCTTTGAGATTGTCCCGGCAGATCTGCGGGATGGTGCCGTATTTGTCCGGGCCGATGTTGAGCAGCAGGTTGCCTCCCTTGCTCACTATCTCGCTGAGTTTCAGGATGATCTCTCCGGCGGATTTCCAGTTGTCGTCGTAGGCGCAGTAGGCCCAGTGGCGGTTCATCGTCATGCAGGTCTCCCAGGGCTTGCCGTTGTAGCCCGTGGCCGGGATGAACTGCTCCGGGGTGATGACGTCGCCCGTCAGTCCTCCGCCTATGCGGTTGTTCAAGATGATGGAAGGATTCTCCCGTACCATTCCGTAGAAGCGCATGGCCTCCTCCTCGGTGATGTCCCCGCCCTGGTCGAACCAGACAATCTCAGCATCCGGGAAACGGTCCAGGAGTTCCCTGACCTGCGGGACTGCGACCTTGTCCAGATAGTCCTGCCTGCTGCCCTTGTGGGCGGGGTCCCATGCGCATCCGTTGGCCCCGGGGTGATACCAGTCCAGCATATGGGAATAGTAGAAGCCGAAATGGATCCCGTGCCGCAGGCAGGCGTCGTGGAGTTCCTGCAGGACGTCCCTGCCGTAGGGGGT
>CADAFW010000129.1 GCA_902787295.1 uncultured Bacteroidia bacterium | reverse complement strand
CTCTGGATAGCCTGCAGCGAAGGTCCCACCTGGATCTGGATAGCCGCGGTCTCCGCCGTAATCGTAATCCTCTTCGGCACCGTCAGGTGGCCTGAAGCCAGGAACAGCACCATCTCCTGGGCAGGCGCCGGACTGATGGGCGTGGTGCTCGCACTCTGCGCCGCACTGGCCACATTGACAATAAGATAGAATGTTCGAAGAGTTCCACGTCATACTCAAGGCAGCCGGCCCGGACGGGATAATCCGCAGCCAGGAAGAATTCTTCCGCGGCCATCCCGGATTCGAGGTGGCGCTGAAAAGGTATTTCCTCACGGACGCGCGACAGCGCAGCTGTCTCCCCGACGAGGATGGAGCCGTGTCGTACATCGTGGAACCGCCCCTGGACGGAAGCGGCATCGCCGTATGGCTCCATCTGGTCCGGGGCGCTGCAGACATCAGCAGGAGCAAGGGCATGACCGTCGTCAGCGACGGGGAACTCAGGCAGATCTGGAATACCGGCCTGACCGCAGCCGGAGCGGATTCCGAGCTGCAGACTGCCGAAATCCTGCGGAACTACGAATCCATATTGGGCAGCCGGGGCCTCAGCATCGAGGCAAACTGCGTCCGCACCTGGCTGTACTGCCATGACATAGACCGCAACTATGCCGGCCTCGTGAAGGCGAGACGGGAATATTTCCAGGATCACGGCCTCCGTGCGGACACGCACTACATCGCCAGCACCGGCATCTGCGGCACCCCCGTGGAGGAAGGCAGGCTGGTCCAGCTGGACGCATACGCCGTGGAAGGCCCCCTGGAGCAGCGCTATCTGTATGCGCGCACCCACCTCAACCCAACCAGCGAATACGGGGTGACCTTCGAACGCGGGGTGAGGGGGGATTACGCCGGCAGGGCGCATTGCATCATCTCAGGCACCGCGTCCATAGACAACAAGGGGCAGATCGTCCATCCGGGCGACGTGCAGGCCCAGACTAGGAGGATGTGGGAGAACGTGGAAGCGCTGCTCGCGGAAGGCGGGGCACGCTGGAGCGACATCGCACAGGCGACGGTCTATCTCCGCAATCCCTCGGACTACGGGCTCGTGGCGGATATGTTCGCCGAAAAACTGAAGGGAATCCCCTACGTCATTCTCCACGCCCCGGTCTGCAGGCCGGGCTGGCTCGTGGAGATGGAGTGCATGGCGCTTATCTAGGGGACACGCTGACTTCCAGCACCTCGGTCCCCCTTTCGGCCGGTGCCAGGATGAAATCGCCGCATTCGGCCGGCACGAGCACGGCCTCCCCCGCTCCGAAAGGATAGCTGACGGTCTGCCCGAGCACATCCATCTGCAGCATCGCGGAACCCGACACGCAGACATACACAATGAATGAACCGTTGTCGCCGAGGCTGACCTTGAGCGGGTCCTTCAACGCGGCCTTGCAGACATCGAACTGGGGGATGCCGAGGAGTTTCTTCATCACGGAATCCGTACCCTTCTCCGCGGTATCCTGATGGCGGTATTTGCGGTAGTCGATGAAATCCAGGGCGTCCACCAGCGTGAGGGCGGGGTCGAATTCCACGTCGGACACCTCCTCGCCCCATCCGCAGACGCAGAAATCGAGCGGGGAAGATTCGCTTATCTCGATGATTTCGATGTCCCCTGCGGCTCCGTGGACGGTTCCGGGGGCGATGCGGAAGTACTGGCCCGCGTGCGGAGCGACCACGTTCAGAAGGCCCTCGACGGAATTGCCGGCGCAGGCATCCATCAGGACCGTGGCGTCCACGTCCTCCTTCCAGCCCAGCCAGATGCGGGCATCCCTGCCGGCGCGCATCACGTACCAGAATTTCTCCTTGCCGAGGAAATCGTAGCGGGCACCGGCCGTCTCGTCGTCGGGATGGACGCGGAGGGGCATCTTCCCGCTCACGCGGATATGGCGCACGCACACCGGGAACTGGCGTCCGAAATCGGCGAAAACGTGTTCCCCGACCACGCGGTCCATGTACATATCCATTATGTCGCCCATCGCGTTGCCGGAAAGCCAGCCGTCGTGGATGAGCGAATCGCGGTATCCCAGGTCGGCGAGCCTGAAGGTCTCGGAGCCCCAGCCGTATTCGTCGCGGATGGCGCAGAGCCTGAGAGGATAAAGCCTTCTATCTTCTTCCATGCCGCAAAAGTAATGAAAAAAACACTATCTTCGTAGATATGAAAGGAGTCAACATATTTCTCGCGGACGGCTTCGAGGACATCGAGGCCCTCGCCACCAACGACGTGCTCCGCCGCGGCGGCATACATACCAACCTCATAGCCCTCACCGACGACCCTGTGATCCTGTCTTCCCACGGGGTCAGCATGACGGCGGACGAATTCCTGCCGGACCTCGACCTCGACGCGGACGGCACCTGTGAAGAGGACGTGATGATTTTCCCCGGCGGAATGCCCGGTTCCCGCAACCTGGCGGCCTGCACGCCCCTCATCGAGGCGATGAAGGAGCATTATGCAGCCGGAGGCACCGTAGCAGCCATCTGCGCGGCACCCGGCACGGTCCTCAGCCAGCTGGACATCTGGGAAGGCAAGGCCTTCACCTGCTTCGACGGATTCGAGGACGCCATCATCGCCAAGGGCGGAGTATTCAAGCCCGAGCCCGCGGTGGTGGACGGACGCGTCATCACCGGACGCAGCGCAGGCCATGCGGTGACATTCGGCCTCGCAATACTCTGCAAGGTCAAGGGTCAGGCCGCGATGGAAGCGGTGAAACACTCGATGTATCTGGACTGATGGACAGCATAAGGGCGGACAAATACCTCTGGGCGATCCGGGCTTTCAAGACCCGGAGCGAGGCTACGGACGCCTGCAACGGCGGCAAGGTCAAGCTGAACGGCGTGAATGCCAAGGCGTCCAAGGCCGTCAAGATAGGCGACGTGCTGGAAGTCCGCAAAGGCATCGCCCTGTACACCTACAAGATCCTCAAACTCAGCGAGAACCGCATGGGAGCGTCGATGGTCCCCGAATACGCCGAGGACCTCACCCCCGAGTCCGAGACCGCGAAACTCCACGCCCCTCACGAGACCATCGTGATGAGGCGCGACAAAGGATCCGGCCGCCCCACCAAGAAAGAGCGGCGGGAGCTCGAAGCCCTGCTGGGCAGTCTGGAGGGCTGAAAAAAAGGGCGGCCGGAATCCGGTCGCCCTTAATTATTGCCGTATGGCGGGTATTCGCTATGAATTGGTGACCCGCTCGAGCCACTTCACCATTCCCAGCATCACGCCCATCGAGATGAGGCAGAGGGTGAAGAACACACCCCAGCACCAGCCGAGAGGCATCACGTTGTACATCTTGGGGCCGAGGAACAGGAAGAGGTTGCCGACGGCGGTAGCGCCGAGCCACAGGCCCTGGCAGAGTCCCTGCATACTCTTGGGAGCGACCTTGGAGACGAACGAGAGTCCTAACGGAGAGATGAACAGCTCCGCCACGGTGAGGAAGAAGTAAGTCACGATGAGGACCCAGGGGCCGGCTTTCATAGATGCCTGCGCTGCGGTATCCTGAGCGAGGAACTCCTGTGCGGAAGGATATCCCATCTTGAACGAGAAGATGCTGAGGAACAGATATGCAAGAGCTGCAATGCCCATACCGTATCCGATTTTCCGGGGCGTGGAAATCTGTTTGCCGCGCTTGCCGAGCCAGCCGAAGAACCACATAATGATCGGGGTCAGCACAATCACGAAGAAAGGATTTACCGCCTGCCAGATTTCAGGTGCTATCTTGCTGGTATTGACGAAATCACGCGCGAAGAAGGAAAGCGACTGCCCGTTCTGGTGGAATGAGAACCAGAAGAAGATCACGATGCCGAGGACGGCGAAGAGAGCGTACATACGCTGCTTGATCTCCTTGGCCATTGCAAGTTTCTCCTCTTCGGTGTAGTTGGCGCTGACGACGGCGTCCTTCTTGCCCGGAGTGGGGAACCTCTTCTTGGTGCACAGGAAGATAGTAAGGGAAATGAGCATCGCTATGACAGACGCGATAAAGGAGAAGTGGACTCCGGTATTGAAAACGTTCAGGTAATTGCCGCAGAACTCTCCTACCGCAGCAAGATTCGAAGGATCGAGCACGGCGCCGGCATTGGCGGCTTCGCTGACAAGATTTTCGGGAATGGTTCCGCTTGATATGAATTCGTGGCAGAGGCGCGGGAGCTGGGCGTTGTAGCTCAGGTTGTGAATGCCGAGCCACCACTGACGGATGAGCGGGGCCACGAACGGAGCTACGAGACCGCCTATGTTGATGAATACATAGAAAATCTGGAAGCCGGAATCACGCTGTCCCTGTGCCCATTTGAGTTTCTCCGGGCCTTCCTTCGCGGCCTCGGCCTCGAAGTTGTCATACAACTGGCCTACTATGGCCTGCAGGTTACCCTTGAACAGACCGTTGCCGAATGCAATGAAGAAGAGGGCGAGGCAGGTGAACGGAAGCAGCCACGCCTTGTTCTCCGGGGTGGCGAAGATGGGGATGGACAGCAGGATGTATCCTGTAGCCATCACGACGAGTCCGCTCTGGATGGTTCCCTTGTAGTTGGATGTGCGGTCGGCTATGATACCACCAACAAGGGAAAGGACATAGATGCCGCAGTAAAAGAAGGAATAGATGAGTCCCGCCTTGGTGTCCGTAAGCCCGAACTTGGAACAAAGGAAGAGGGTAAGGACGGCGTTCATGATGTAGTAGCCGAAACGCTCGCCCATGTTGCTCAGGGCCGCCGCAAGCAGGCCCTTGGGATGGTTTTTGAACATATCTGTAAGT
>CADAFW010000128.1:662-5432 GCA_902787295.1 uncultured Bacteroidia bacterium | reverse complement strand
CAACCCGTCCATCTTCAGCGCCCTCGACATGCCGCGCGGCGCCGTCTTCACGGCCACCGCCCTCGCATCGCTCGTCGCCACCCTCGTGATGGCGCTCTATGCCAAGAAGCCTTTCGCCCTTGCCCCTGGTATGGGCCTGAATGCGTTCTTCGTATTCACCGTCTGCCTCGGCATGGGACACAGCTGGCAGTTTGCGCTCACCGCAGTCCTTCTCGAGGGTATCATCTTCGTGATCCTCACCCTCACGAAGGTACGTACCTGGATCATCAACGCGATTCCGCTCTGCCTCAAGAATGCGATCGGCGCAGGCATCGGCCTCTTCATCGCCTTCATCGGCCTCCAGAACGCCGGCATCATCGTCAACTCCGACGCCACCCTCGTGACCCTCGGCGACCTCACCCACGGATCCGCGCTGCTCGCCATCATCGGCCTCGTCATCTCCTGCGCCCTGGTGATCCTCAACGTCAAGGGCGGCATCCTGCTCGGCATCCTCATCACCACCGTCATAGGTCTGCTGATCAAGGACCCTGCAAGCGGCCAGGCCCTCACCAACTTCACCGGAGTGGTCTCCATGCCGGAGAGCGTAGCCCCCATCTTCTGCAAGTTCGAATGGAGCCAGGTCCTGAGCCTCGACATGCTCGTGGTGGTCTTCACCTTCCTCTTCATCGATATGTTCGACACCATGGGAACCGCTATCGGCGTCTCCCAGAAGGCCGGCATGGTGGATGAGAAGGGCAACGTGGACGGCATCGAGAAGGTCTTCATGGCCGACTCCATCGGTACCATCGCAGGCGCTATGCTCGGAACCAGCACCACCACCACCTATGTGGAGAGCTCTGCAGGCGTAGGCGCCGGCGGACGCACCGGTCTCACCGCATTCAGCTGCGCTGTCTGCTTCGCCCTCGCCCTGTTCTTCAGCCCCATCTTCCTTGCCATCCCGAGCGCTGCCACCGCACCCGCCCTCATCCTCGTCGGCGTCATGATGATGGCCCCGGTTGCCAAGATCGACTGGAGCAACTTCCGCGAGAGCATCCCCGCATTCATCACCGTCATCCTCATGCCCGTGGCCTACAGCATCTCCGACGGCATCCTCATCGGTGTCATCTCCTATGTTGTCCTCAACGCCATCACCGGCAAGATCAAGGATATCTCCGTGACAATGTGGATCCTGGCAGCCCTGTTTATAGCGAAATACATCTTCCTGTAACGGGAAGCTCCTCCCTATAATCAAAAAGGTTACTAGAGCCGGCCATTGTGTGGCCGGCTCTTTTTGTGAATAATCCCTTTGTGAATAATCCCTTTGTGCGTTGTGGATTCTCAGTCACGCGCTGCGTCACCTTGCTCCTTGACGCTATTTGGCCGTGGCAGATAAACAATTGTCTGTCAGCGACTTGACTATTTGGTGGCCCCCTCAAAAACGGACCACCAACTACCAGGTTATTCTCTGATACTCAGTTACTTGTCTGCCACGCTCATCAGTGGGATTGTTTTCCTTGAAATGCGCCCAACACCCTTCCGCACATCCGTTCCGGGCGTATTACTGGTGAAAACGCTCCCGAATCGCCGCATTACGTGCTCCCCCGCGCGCATTTTCGCTTGAATCGCGCGCGTATACGGGGTTGAGGACCTTGAATGTGCGCACTATTGCCAGAAACGCGCGCAAAAGACAGGTCGTGACGCTCCTCCGCGCGCATTTTCATCTGAAACGTGCTCGGATAAGGGGTTGAGGAGCTTGAACGCGCGCACTATTGCCAAAAACGCGCGCAAAAGACATGTCGCGACGCTCCCCCGCGCGCATTTTCGCTTGAATCGCGCGCGACGAACGGGCTGCCAGGCAAGGCAGGTAGTTAACTGGTCGCGAGGCAATTCTGCCGTCGTTCAGCAGGGTCTGGGCAACAGCCGGGCGCGAGGAGGGCCTTCCCCAGAGCCCCCCGCAGCGCCCGCGCTGTTGCCGCCGGATCGCGTTCACTCCGGCGGCGATGCCCCCTGTGCCCCTGCCTCCTCCTTCCTTTGCCCGCCGACTGCCGTCAGCCGTCTCCTCCGTCGCCTCTTCGTTGCTCTTTCGCCATGGCTTGCGTCGCCAAATCCGAGCAAATTGTGGCATTTTGCTCGGGAATGGCAAGTCGGAGGCCCGGAAGTGAGCAAAAAGCCCTGTTTTGCTCGTTTTTCCCAACGGGGAGGCCGATTCCCGCGGCAACTTGCGAGGATGCCGCCCCGCCACTTGCCCTGTCCGCTCGCTCGCCGCCATACCGCCCCTCGTCCCCGCCGCACACCACCGGGCAAAAAAGGAGGGTGGCTGCCGGTCTCACGACTTTACAGCCACCCTTTCTTTTGAAAGAAAAGCGCAGGAACGGCGGTCGCCTCACGGCAATGCCGCTCCAATGTGATACTAAGTTGTAACCAGTGAGTAAGTTGTAATTATTGTTCAACTCTCAGAACAAAGCTATGAATTTATTGAATAGATAATTAGGGATGATTCGCTCGTAATTTGTGAACATAAGGCATTTACTTTGGCTGTTTTGTGAAAAAACGCTTAATTCGCCGAAGATTAACGCTTTATGAAGACCGTCGATACAGATCTTGCCGGAAAGGATGTTTGCATCGTCCCTTTCAAGAGGGAGTACCTTTCCTATGAAACGCCTTCCACCTTGTCCTATTTCTGCGGAATCCTCGTCACCAGCGGATCGATGACCTGCAAACTCGACTTGTCCACATATTCCACGACAGGTAGGGGAATGTTCATAATCCTGCCTTATCAGGAATTGGGAGGATTTTCCGTCAGCGACGATTTTCAGGCGAAGATCATCAAGTTCTCCGGCGCTTTCATCGAGACTCTTGCCATATACCGTTCCTATCTCAGCATGTACTTCATCAAGGAGCACCCTTTCCTGGAGATGGACGACAAGGCGATGGAGACTATGGATGCGTTCATGACCATATTCAGATATGCGGAGGAATCCGAGAATCCGCGCCGCTTCGAGGTCATCAGGCATATGTGCCGCGCCGCCTATTATTCGCTTCTCAATTTCTTGGACGCCAGCGCATATTACCAGAATAACGACCACGGGATGGAGGTGTGCCGCAAGTTCCTCGAACTGGTCAACGAGGAATGCATGAAGCACAGGGACCTCTACTACTATGCGATGAGGCTGTCGATGTCTCCGAAGACCCTGTACTCGCTCGTGAAGTCCAAGACCGGCACGTCCCCGTCCAGGATGATCGCGGGTTGCACCATCCAGAAAGCGAAGCACATACTGAGCACGACGGACAAGACCGTCGGGCAGATCAGCGATATGTTCGGCTTCTGCTCGCAGTCCGATTTTGGCAAATACTTCAAGCGCGAGACCGGTCTCTCCCCGAAGCACTACCGCAGAATAGGAGAGTAGCCCCGCTTCGCCCCGCCAGCCGGAGTCCCGGCCCCCGCCGATATTCATTCCCGCAGCGGTGTAAAATAAGGGAAATAATAATTATATTTGTGTGATGCGGCAACGCACCACAAGATTATTATAACCCTAACAATATGACCAAGTATCCTAAAATCGGTATCAGGCCTACCATCGACGGACGCCAGGGCGGTGTCCGCGAAAGCCTGGAAGAGAAAACCATGGCCCTCGCCCATGCGGTGGCCGACCTCATCAGCAAGAATCTCAGGAACGGCGACGGCAGCCCCGTGGAGTGTGTCATAGCGGACAGCACCATCGGCCGCGTCGGCGAATCCGCTGCCTGCGCGGAGAAGTTCGAGCGCGAGGGCGTCGGGTCCACCATCACCGTCACCAGCTGCTGGTGCTACGGCTCCGAGACCATGGATATGGATCCCCTGCACCCGAAGGCAGTCTGGGGCTTCAACGGAACCGAGCGCCCGGGCGCGGTCTATCTCGCCGCCGTCCTCGCAGCGCACGCCCAGAAGGGACTCCCCGCATACGGCATCTACGGCCATGACGTCCAGGACCTTGCGGACAACACCATCCCCGCAGACGTGGCGGACAAGATCCTCCGCTTCGCCCGTGCCGCACAGGCGGTCGCCACGATGCGCGGCAAGTCCTACCTCAGCCTCGGCAACACCTGCATGGGTATCGCCGGCTCCATCGTGGACGCTGATTTCCTGCAGCACTATCTCGGAATGCGCACCGAGTACGTATCGCTCGTGGAGATCCTCCGCCGCGTGGACTTCGGCATCTACGACCACGAGGAATTCGACCGCGCGATGGAGTGGGTCGAGAAATACTGCAAGACCCAGGAAGGCCACGACTACAACGAGGAGCGTCCTCTCTTCCCCGGCGTCCCGATGACCACCTTCAACGGCAAGGGCAAGGGCAAGAACCGCGAGGAGAAGGACCAGGACTGGGAATTCACCGTCAAGACGATGATGATCATCCGCGACCTGATGGAGGGCTCCCCGAAGCTTCTCGAGATGGGATACAAGGAAGAGGCCATCGGCCACAACGCCATCGCCGCCGGTGTCCAGGGCCAGCGCCAGTGGACCGACTACAAGCCCAACTTCGACTTCCCCGAGTCGCTGATGTGCACCAGCTTCGACTGGAACGGCATCCGTGAGGCCAAGGTCCTTGCCACCGAGAACGACTCCCTCAACGGCCTGTCGATGCTCTTCGCCCACCTCCTCACCAACAAGGGCGTGATGTTCTCCGACATCCGTACATACTGGAGCCCCGATGCAGTGGAGCGCGTCGCAGGCAAGCGTCCCGAGGGACTCGCAGCCGGCGGATTCATCCACCTCATCAACTCCGGAGCCACCACCCTCGACGCCACCGG
>CADAFW010000128.1:0-629 GCA_902787295.1 uncultured Bacteroidia bacterium | reverse complement strand
GACCGCGACTACTTCCGCGGCGGCGGCTATTCCGCACACTTCGTCACCCGCGGCGGCATGCCCATGACCATGCTCCGCATCAATATGGTCGCCGGCCTCGGCCCGGTGCTCCAGCTCGCCGAAGGCTGGACCGTGGAACTCGATCCCAAGGTCCACGACATCCTCGACAAGCGCACGGATCCCACCTGGCCCACCACCTGGTTCGTGCCGCGCCTCGATCCCAAGAAGGACGCCTTCAAGGACGTCTACAGCGTAATGAACTGCTGGGGCGCAAACCACGGCGCCATCTGCTACGGCCACGTCGGTGCCGACCTCATCACTCTCTGCTCGATGCTCCGCATCCCCGTGTGCATGCACAACATCGAGGACAAGGACATCTTCCGCCCTGCCGCTTGGAACGCCTTCGGCATGGACAAGGAGGGTGCCGATTTCCGCGCCTGCGCCAATTTCGGACCTATCTACAAATAGCATATGAAGGCAGTCGAGAAGAAATATCTCCTCGCGTTCTGCCTCGTGACGTGCTGCTTCGCACTCTGGGGCTTCGCAAACGACATCACCAACCCGATGGTCAAGGCTTTCTCCAAGATCTTCAGGATGAGCGTGACCGACGGAGCCCTGGTGCAGGTGGC
>CADAFW010000127.1 GCA_902787295.1 uncultured Bacteroidia bacterium | reverse complement strand
TTCGTCCTTCTCCTTGGGGATGATGACATCGCCGAGGTTGAAGGAGATGCCCGCGCGGAATGCCTGGTCGTAACCGAGGTTCTTGATGTCGTCGAGGAACTTTGCGGTGCGTGTCACACCCGTGTTCTTGATGACCAGGGTGATGATGTTGCGCAGAGCCTTCTTGCCGAGAACTTCGTTCACGTAGGGCACTTCGTCCGGAACGTACTGGTTGACGATGATGCGGCCGGCAGTGGTCTTGATGATCTGGGTTCCCTTGGAAGCATCCTGCTTGTCGACGGGTACGCGGACTTTGATTTCGGCGTGCATGTCGATCACCTTCTCATTGTAGGCGATGATGACCTCTTCGGGGCCGTAGAACGTCAGGCCCTCTCCCTTTGCACCGGGACGGATCTTGGTGATATAGTAGAGTCCGAGCACCATATCCTGGGAAGGAACGGTGATAGGGGCTCCGTTGGCGGGATTAAGAATGTTGTGCGATCCCAGCATCAGCAGCTGAGCCTCCATGATGGCGGCGTTGCCGAGAGGGAGGTGCACTGCCATCTGGTCACCGTCGAAGTCCGCGTTGAAAGCGGTACATGCGAGCGGGTGAAGCTGGATGGCTTTTCCTTCGATCATCCTGGGCTGGAAAGCCTGGATACCCAGACGGTGGAGGGTAGGTGCACGGTTCAGGAGCACCGGATGTCCCTTCATCACGTTTTCGAGGATATCCCAGATGACCGGATCCTTGCGGTCGACTATCTTCTTTGCGCTCTTCACGGTCTTCACAATGCCGCGCTCGATGAGCTTGCGGATGATGAAGGGCTTGTAGAGCTCGGCGGCCATGAACTTTGGCAGACCGCACTCATGCATGTTGAGTTCGGGGCCTACCACGATGACCGAACGTGCGGAATAGTCCACGCGCTTACCAAGGAGGTTCTGGCGGAAGCGGCCCTGCTTGCCCTTGAGAGAGTCGGAAAGGCTCTTGAGGGCGCGGTTGCTCTCGCTCTTGACCGCAGAACTCTTCTTGGAGTTGTCGAAGAGGCTGTCGACGGCCTCCTGGAGCATACGCTTCTCGTTGCGGAGAATCACTTCCGGAGCCTTGATTTCGATGAGCTTCTTCAGACGGTTGTTGCGGATGATCACGCGACGGTAGAGGTCGTTGATGTCCGAGGTGGCGAAGCGGCCGCCGTCGAGGGGAACCAGAGGACGGAGATCCGGGGGAATGACCGGGATCACCTTCATGATCATCCATTCGGGACGGTTGACGCGCTTGCTCTCCTGGAACCACTTCACTACCTGGAGGCGCTTCAGGATTTCGGTCTTGCGCTGCTGCGAGGTCTCTACCAGCATCTTCTGGCGGAGTTCGTAGCAGAGCTGCTCGGGATCGATTTCCTTCAGGAGGTCGTAGATGCCTTCGGCACCCATCTTCGCAATGAACTTGTCGGGATCGGAATCGGGAAGATTCTCGTTGCCGGGGAGCTTTGCGAGCACGTCCAGGTACTCATCCTCTGCGAGGAGCTCATACTTGGGAACGTCGCTTGCGCCCTGGCGGGTGACGATGTACTTCTCGTAGTAGATAACCGATTCGAGCTTCTTGGAAGGAAGTCCGAGTACAGCGGATATCTTGTTGGGAGCGCTCTTGAAATACCAGATGTGCGCTACGGGAACGGTGAGGGTGATGTGACCCATCCTCTCGCGGCGGACCTTCTTCTCGGTAACCTCCACGCCGCACCTGTCGCAGACTATGCCGCGGTAGCGTATCCTCTTGTATTTTCCGCAATAGCATTCATAGTCCTTGGTGGGGCCGAAGATCTTCTCGCAGAAGAGACCGTCACGCTCGGGCTTGTAGGTCCGGTAGTTGACGGTTTCCGGCTTCAGGACCTCGCCGCAACTCCTTTCGATGATATCTTCCGGAGATGCCAGCGAAATGCTGATTGTCTGGAAATTGCTCTTTACCTTATTATCTCTATTGTTGAAATTAGGCATATTCCTTTTCAATTATCCGTTAATACTTATTCCAACGTAACCTTGAGGCCGAGACCCCTCAGCTCGTGCAGAAGCACGTTGAGAGATTCGGGTATGCCTGCAGGCGGCATCGGGTCACCCTTGACGATGGCCTCGTATGTCTTGCTGCGGCCGGTCACGTCATCGGACTTGACCGTAAGGATTTCCTGAAGCACATTTGCTGCGCCGAAGGCCTCGAGTGCCCAGACCTCCATTTCACCGAAGCGCTGGCCGCCGAACTGGGCCTTACCTCCGAGAGGCTGCTGGGTGATGAGGGAGTAGGGACCGATGGAACGGGCGTGCATCTTGTCGTCGACCATGTGGCCGAGCTTGATCATGTAGATGAAGCCAACCGTTGCGGGCTGGTCGAACCAGTCGCCGGTGCCTCCGTCGCGGAGCATGGTCTTACCAAAACGGGGAACTCCAGCCTTGTCGGTGTATGCAGCGATTTCCTCGTTGCTCGCACCGTCGAAGATAGGAGTGCTGAACTTCACGCCCAGACGCCAGCCGGCCCAACCGAGCACGGTTTCGTAGATCTGGCCGAGGTTCATACGTGAAGGCACGCCCAGAGGGTTCAGAACGATGTCCACGGGAGTACCGTCCTGAAGGAACGGCATATCCTCGCGGCGGACGATCTTGGCCACGATACCCTTGTTTCCGTGACGTCCTGCCATCTTGTCACCGACGGTGATCTTACGCTTCTTTGCCACGTAGACCTTAGCGATCTGCATGACGCCGTTGGGAAGATTGTCGCCGACCTTGATGTAGTCCACTTCCCTCTTGCAGACTGCCGCCTCATTCTTGAGAGTGATGCAGTAGTTGTTGATGAGGTCGCGGATCAGGGCGTTGGTGTCCTTATCGGAAGTCCACTTGCCGGTATTGACGTTGTCGTATTCGATGTTGGCGAGGGTTTCCTTCGTGAATTTCTTATCCTTGGCCACCACTTCGACTCCGAAGATGTCGAACACGCCGGCGCTCTTCTTGTCTTTGGTGAGGATTTCGAGTTTCTTCAGGAACTCTGCGCGGAGTTTCTCTGCCTTGGCATTGAATTCCGCCTCGCGCATTTCGGACCTTGTCTTGATATCGTTCTTGGATGCACCCTTCCTGCCGCTCTCCTTGTTGAGTTTGGCGTAGAGGGCGGTCTTGACGACGGTGCCGCTCAGCGAAGGATTGGCCTTGAGGGACGCATCCTTCACATCACCTGCCTTGTCGCCGAAGATGGCCTTGAGGAGCTTCTCTTCCGGAGAAGGATCGCTCTCGCCCTTCGGGGTGATCTTACCGACCATGATGTCGCCGGGTTCGATGTGGGCGCCTATGCGCACGATGCCATTCTGATCGAGATCCTTGGTGGCATCTTCGCTGACGTTGGGGATGTCGGAGGTGAGCTCCTCCATGCCGCGCTTGGTGTCGCGTACCTCTGTGAGATACTCATCCACATGCACGGAAGTGAGGATATCCCACTTCACCATCTCCTCGCTCAGCACGATAGCGTCCTCGTAGTTGTAACCCTTCCAAGGCATGAACGCCACTTTCAGGTTGCGGCCGAGTGCGAGCTCGCCGTTCTGGGTGGCATAGCCTTCGGTGAGCACCTGTCCCTTCTCCACCTTGTCGCCTTTGCGGACGATAGGAACGAGGGTGACGGTAGTGCTCTGGTTCGTCCTGCGGTAAACCGGGAGCTTGTAGACAGTCTCTTCGGGGGTGAAGCTTACGAAAGCCTCCTCCTCGGTGCGGGCATACTTGACGTGGATTTCGTTGGCATCCACATAAGTGACTTCACCCTTGCGCTCGGCCACGAACTGAGTGCGGGAATCCAGGCAAACGCGCTCTTCCAGACCGGTGCCCACGATAGGGGATTCGGGCTTGAGGAGCGGCACAGCCTGACGCATCATGTTCGCACCCATAAGTGCGCGGTGGGCATCGTCGTGCTCAAGGAAGGGGATCAGGGATGCTGCCACGGAAGCCATCTGGTTCGGAGCGACGTCCATATAATCGACCTCTTCCTTGGTGACGACAGGGAAGTCGGCCTCGAGACGGCACTGGATGCGGTCTTCGAGGATGTTGCCATCGTCGTCCATCTTCACGTTTGCGAGAGAGACATACTTGTTCTCCTCGTCCTCGGCGGTCATATAGTGGCATCCTGCGGCGGTGAGGTCCACCTTTCCGTCCTTGACGTCGCGGTAAGGGGTCTCGATGAAGCCGAGTTCGTCGATGCGGGCATAGACGCAGAGGCTGGAGATAAGGCCGATGTTCGGGCCTTCAGGGCTCTCGATAGGGCAGAGACGGCCGTAGTGTGTGTAGTGCACGTCACGCACCTCGAATCCTGCACGGTCGCGGGAAAGACCGCCGGGGCCGAGTGCGCTGAGACGCCTCTTGTGCGTGATTTCGGCCAGCGGGTTGGTCTGATCCATGAACTGGCTCAGCTGGCTGGTGCCGAAGAATGAATTGATGACGGAAGAAAGTCCCCTGGAGTTGATGAGGTCGGAGGGAGTGAACTGCTCGCTGTCGCGGACGTTCATCCTCTCGCGGATGGTGCGGGCCATCCTGTTGAGACCGACGCTGAACTGGTTGGCGAGTTGTTCGCCCACGGTGCGCACGCGGCGGTTGCTGAGGTGGTCGATATCATCCACGCTGGCCTTGCCGTTGATAAGACGGATAAGGTACTTCACGATCTCGATGAAATCCTCCTTGGTGAGAACGCGGAGGTTCTCGTCCGTGTTCAGACCGAGCTTGCGGTTGAGACGGAAGCGGCCCACATTGCCGAGGTCGTAGCGCTTCTCGCTGAAGAAGAGCTTGTCGATGACGTCGCGGGCGGTGTTCTCATCCGGCGGTTCGCTGTTG
>CADAFW010000126.1 GCA_902787295.1 uncultured Bacteroidia bacterium | reverse complement strand
TGAGGCCAGCCCGGACAACAAGATCGACTTCGCCACCGTCAAGGCGGACGCCACCGTCACCGTTTCCGGCGTCTATTACAAGTACACCAACTCTTCCGGCAAGGTCTATCACGAGATGGTCGATGCCATCCTCGAGGAATACAAGGAAGCCGTGATCGAGGACGTCGAGTCCGAGAAGGTTGCCGACATCGTCGCTGCCGGTTCCGGCGCGGGCGTCGTCCTGAAGAACGCAGTGGTGGCAGCGGTCAGCGAGCGCTCCGCCCTCCTCACCGACGGCACCGACTACATCCTCGCATACGACGGCGCCAAGGCTCCTGCAGTCCAGATTGGCGACAAGGTCAACGTCTCCGGCAAGGCATACTCCGGCACTCCGCAGATCACCGAGCCCGTCTTCACCGTGATTTCCGCCGGTGCGCCCGTTCCCGCTGTGACCGCCACCGACATCACCTCCACCTTCGACAGCTTCTCCGGAACCGTGGGCGACTATGTGAAGTTCACCGGCACCCTCACCGAAACTACCAACGCAAGCGGCTCCAAGTATTACAACGTCGCCGTGGACGGCGCCACCAGGATCGGTTCCCTCCAGAACCCGTCCGCAACCGCGCTCGCAGGCTTCGTGGACACCAAGTGCGTTATCGAGGGCTACTACCTCTACATCGCCAGCAGCAAGTATCTTTACGTCATCCTCACCAAGGTTTCCCCTCTGGAGGGCGACTACTTCACCGTGAATCCCACCGCGATCGACGTCACTGCCAGCACGACCAGCACCGTGATCAACGTCAGCACCAACCAGGCCTGGACCGCGACCGCTTCCGACGGCTTCACCGTCAGCCCCGCTTCCGGCACCGGTTCCGCCCAGATCACCGTCTCCTTCGCCGCCAATGACGACACCGAGAATGCCAAGACCGGCACCGTGAAGGTCAGCAGCAGCCTCGGCGAGCAGACTGTCACCATCACCCAGCAGGCCAAGTCCACTTCCATCGTCCTCACCTTCCCGGATGAGAACAGCGAGAGCAACAAGGTCGGCAGCTACGAGAAGACCTGGACCGCCAAGATGAACGGCTACGAGTACTCCATCACCGCTTTCAACAACAATAACTGGAGCAACTGGACCTACATCAAGGCCGGCCGCAAGAGCGCCGAGTCCGTGGCGACCATCGCCACCGTAAGCGCTATGCCCGCCGTCAAGGCCGTGACCGTCACCGTGGACAAGTACACCTCCGGCAAGCTCAAGAGCAAGCCCGCACTGGTGGTCGCCAACGACGCCTCGTTCAGCGACGTGGTGGAGACCGTCACCGTCGATGACCTTGCGCAGGGCGACGTCACCTGGAACGTGACCGCCCCCAAGGCCGGCCTTTATTACAAGCTCGTGTTCGATTTCGACAAGGACGGCAACGCCAACGGAATCGTCCAGATCTCCAAACTGACCTTCGTACAGTAAACCGTTTTGAACAAAGCACTTCATATAG
The DNA here is from genome assembly GCA_902787295.1 of uncultured Bacteroidia bacterium. Taxonomy (GTDB): domain Bacteria; phylum Bacteroidota; class Bacteroidia; order Bacteroidales; family UBA932; genus Cryptobacteroides. The sequence continues at coordinate 3,711 of CADAFW010000126.1, read as the reverse complement.
CATGGACCGCGGTGATGGCATTGGCCTTCGCCGTGGTCCTGCCTTCCTGCAACGAGCCGGAGACGAAGGATGACGTCCTCGCGGTGTCCATCCTGTCCCCGGAATATTCCGCCGCGGGAGGCAGCCAGTTCGTGACCGTCAACGCCCCCGGCGAGTGGACCCTCTCCATCGAGACCGCTGACGCCGCCGAGGGCGTGGCCTGGGCCTGGTTCACCGAGTGGGGGAGCGACGAGGAAGTCGTCACCCTGAAGGGCTCCGGCGACGCCGTGGGCATCCAGTTCTACTGGGCCAGGAACAATGCGACCGAGCCGCGCACGTGCACGATCCGTCTCACGAGCGGGGCCAGGAGCGCCTCCTGCAGCTTCTCTCAGGCCAAGTCGGACAAGCAGCCGGTGACGCCCGTCGAGGTCGTCTCCGACCCTGTGCCCTCCGGGTGGATGGAACTTCCCGCCCTTGCGGACGGGCTGTATTTCTTCACCCACAACATGACCATAGGCGTGAAGTCCTGCAGGAACTATTCCTTCTCCTGGGACCTCGACAACCTCGTGGCACCGTGGGTGGCATACCCGCTTAACACCTGGTCCATAAGCTCGGGCGGCCGCACGAATGCGTGGGGGCTCGATCCCAAGCTCCCGCAGAGCGCCCAGCCGGTGCTCTATTCCGGATTCAAGGGCGGCTACCAGCGCGGACACCAGTGCCCGTCGGCCGACCGCCTCTCCCCGGCAGCCAACGAAGCCACCTTCTACGGCACCAACATGACCCCTCAGCGCGGTGAACTCAACGAACAGATATGGGCGACCCTGGAAGGCGCCGTCCGTTCCTGGGCGTACTCGTTCGACACCCTCTACGTGGTGACCGGCTGCGACGTCAGGGGCGCCACCGACGTGGCTTACGACAACGTGGGCAAGGCGGTGACCGTCCCCGTGGGCTACTACAAGGCCCTCCTGGGCTACAAGAAGGACGGCTCCATAGCCAACACCGGAAGGACCGGCGGCTATTCCGGATGCGCCTTCTACCTCGAGCACCGCGGCTACACCAACTCCAGGGCCTACCTCCTGGACGCGAACAACCATCTCCAGATGTCGATCTCCGATCTCGAGAAGAAGATGGGCATCGACTTCTTCGTCAACCTGCCGTCCGCGATAGGCGGCGACTTAGCACGCACGGTGGAATCCACCGTCGATTCCTATTGGAAAAAATGACAATGAAAAGATTCTTCACAACCGCCCTGACGGCCGTCGTCCTCCTTTCGGCAGTGCTTCCGGCCTCGGCCCAGAAGAAGAGCTACATCATCGGTTTCTACAACCTCGAGAACCTCTTCGACATCTATGACGACCCCGCCAAGAACGACGAGGAGTACCTCCCGGACGGAAAGAACAACTGGACCGAGGTCAAGTACCGGAAGAAGGTCAGCAACATGGCGCAGGTCATCCGCGCGATGAAGGACGACAACAAGGTTTACCACGCCGTCCTCGGTGTCAGCGAGATAGAGAACCGCCTCGTGCTCGAGGACCTCGTGAGCGACCCGCAGATAGCCGACGCCAACTTCCAGATAGTCCATTACGACGGTCCGGACCGCCGTGGCGTGGACGTGGCCCTGCTCTACAAGCCGGAGTATTTCCATTACCTCGACAGCGAGAGCATCCCGTTCAACTTCGACGGCACCGAGGTGAAGATCACGCTCACCAAGGAGGACCAGGACTATTTCCGCACCCGTGACATCCTGATGGTCCGCGGCACCATAGACGGCGAGATGTTCGCTATCTATGTGACCCACCTCCCTTCCCGCGTGGGCGGCAAGGGCGGCGACCTCCGCTCCCGCGGCGCCGAGATCATCTACAACCACAGCCGTGCGCTCGAGCGCAAGTACCCCGGCATCAAGACCGTGGTGATGGGTGACATGAACGACAACCCGGACAACGAAAGCCAGGCTCTGTGGCTCCACGGCAAGGAGACCATGGAGGAAATGACCCCTGCGGACTTCTTCGATCCCTTCCTCTCCATGTTCAGGAACGGCTACGGCTCCCTTGCATACCAGGGCGAGTGGTGCATCTTCGACATCATAATGGTGAACTACAACCTCGCCGCGGCCCCGAAAGGCGGCTTCAGGATCGCTCCCCTCGTGAAGAACAAGAAGAAGCAGTTCTACGGACGCATCTTCCACCAGCCGTTCATGACCCAGCAGAGCGGCCAGTACAAGGGAACGCCTTTCCGCACATCCTCCGGCGGCGCATTTGTCGGCGGCTATTCCGACCACTATCCAACCTATATCCTTATCTCCAAGTAAATGAAAAGAACCGCAAGCATAATCGCCGCGCTCCTGCTCTGCGTCGCCGCAATGGCGCAGGGATTCTCCGGCGGAATCAAGGCTTCCGTGGTGAACAGGCAGGGCCGTGCCCCGATAGCCGGCGCCACCGTCGAACTTTACCAGGGCGGTGAACTCATAGCCACCAAGGTTGCCGACGCAGAAGGCCGCTTCCTCTTCGAGAACGTCCCGAACGGCAGCTACAGCATCTCCGTCTCGGCCGACGGATTCATGGATTCCCAGATCAACGTGATCGTGGAGAAGGGCCTCATGCGCGACCTGATGTTCGTGACCCTGAGCCCCGGATCCATGCTCACCGATGACGTGGACGCATCCAATTTCAGCGAGTTCGACATGGATGATTCCGGCTACACCGACAACCCGACCATCCTCTTCACCTCGAACGACCCGTACAACAAGATCGTCAGTTTCGGATTCAGCGCCATCCGCTTCAAGAACCGCGGCTACAACAGCGAGACCCAGGATGTCTTCCTCAGCGGCGTCAACCTCAACGACGCCATCACCGGATACTCCCCGTATTCGCTTTGGACCGGCCTCAACGAGGTGATGCGCGCCAAGGACACCAGCAACGGACTTGACGTATCCGACTATGGCATAGGCGGCTACAACGGCACGACCAATATCTTCGCCAACCCGTCCAACGTGCGTCCCGGCCTCAGGGCGAGCATCCTCAGCAACAGCGCGCTCTACCGCCTCCGCCTGATGCTCACCTATGCATCCGGCACCAAGGACAACGGCTGGTCCTATGCCTTCAGCGCATCCGCCCGCCTCGGCGGCAACGATTGGGTGAAGGGTGTGTACTACCGTTCCTTCGCATATTACGCCGGCGCGGAGAAGAAGATAAACGACGAGCACAAGATCGCGTTCTTCACCTTCGCCACCCCCGGCGAGAGGGGAGCGCAGAACGCCAGCACCCAGGAGGTCTACAACCTCATGGGCGACAATATGTACAACTCCAACTGGGGCTACCAGAACGGCAAGGTGCGCAACACCCGCGTGCGCAAGACCTTCGAGCCGGTGACCGTGGTCAAATATACCTACACCCCAGGAGTCGACTTCGAGAGCAATACCACGTTCCTCTGGCGCACCGGCCGCAACGGCTACACCGCCCTTGACTGGTACGACGCGCTCGACCCCCGTCCGGACTACTACCGCAACCTTCCGAGCTACGCCTGGATGGCCGACGAGGACTACAACCGCGTCAACGCCGACAAGGCCGACTGGCTCAACGAGACCTGGACCGGCCGCACCGCCGACTACCTTAACTACCAGCACGTCAACTGGGACCGTCTCTATCAGGTGAACTACAACTCCGAGGGCGGCCGTTCCCACTATGCCCAGGAGCAGCGCCACGTGGACCAGAACGACATCAACCTGGCCGAGAC
>CADAFW010000125.1 GCA_902787295.1 uncultured Bacteroidia bacterium | reverse complement strand
TTCTCCTCCAACGGGGACCGCATCCAGATGTTCGACAAGGTATGTGGCACGGATTATGTTAGAAAGACTTTCAGCAAGGCAATGAAAGTCGCGGACATGATCGACTTCTGGAATTCGGACGTCGAATCATTCAAGCAACTTTCCCGCAAATACTACATATATTAACCATTAAAATCAGACGACCATGAAACGCTTGAACTCAATGACAATCATCGCAGCCATCGCGATAGCCCTGGCAGCGATCCCGATGAGCGCACAGTCACGCGGAGGCGGCCATAGCGGCGGCAGCTCTTCCCGCAGCTCTTCCGTGAGCCGCAGCAGTGCACCCAGCTCGTCAAGCGCCTCAGTAAGCCGCTCGAGCTCTTCCGTGAGCCGTTCGTCCGGTTCCGTAAGCCGCTCGTCTGCGCCTGCAAGCAGCGCTTCCCGCCCGTCTTATCAGGCACCGACCCGCAGTTCCGGCAACTCCGTAACCAGAGGTGGTCTCGGAACCACCCGCAGTTCCGGTAGCGTGTCCGGCAGCAGCTCCAACCGCAGTGCATCTCCGGCCAGCGGATCTTCTTCCGTGACGCCGCGTGCAAATAACAGCACCCCTTCTTCTTCCGGCGTGAACAGCCGTTCTTCCGCCACCAGGACCGCTCCGGTCACCGGAAACGTCCGCTCCAACGGCAGCCACAGCTCCGGTTCCGCAAGCCGGGCCAGCGCTCCTGCCGCTGAGACGAGAAGCAGCGCTGCACGTCAGCCGAACAACGGAATCAACCCTCGCGGAGGCAACACCCCGGGCAGCAGCCCGAGGACCGTACGCCCCAGCGCAGGCCAGCAGGTTCCCCGCAACTACAGCGGCTCCGACATGCGTCACGTACGCATGGACCACGAGCGCAACGTGGAGAGGATTCTCCCCCGTCACCGTGATCCGCTGCCGTTCAACCGTCCCGCCCGTTTCTGGGACGGAGGCCACCACTACTTCGGCTACAGGGTGCACTATCTCCCTCACAGGTATGACGTGTTCTACCACTGGGGTGTACCTTACTACTTCTGCGACGGCCTCTGGTACAGGCTCCACGCCGGAGTCTACTACGTATCACGCCCTCCGTTCGGTTATGTTTTCGTACCTGATATCATCGACGTAGCATACGGTATATGCCGCTTCGCATATTACTACGATGTCTACTCCACCTTCAGGACCGTCAACGAGAACGCCAGGCTGATCACCGAGCAGAATGCCATCATCGCGGCGAACAACGCCACGATAGCAAGGCAGAATGCCGATATCGCCCTCAATACCGAGCGTGCCAATGCTGCTTACGCACAGGCCAACTCCATCGGACTCGTACAGAGTTACGCGGATGCATCCGTAGAGTATTTCTACGATGACGGCGTATTCTTCGTGAAGGGTGCCGACGGCAAGTACACAGTGATCGTTCCTCCTGCGGGAGCTCTGGTCCAGGAACTTCCTGACGACTATGAGATCATTTACATCAACGGCAAGCAGTATTACAAGGTGGATGACACCGTATACGAGATGACCATCGTGGATGGTCAGGCATACTTCCAGGTTCTCGGCCAGATGACCGGCGACCTCGCAAAGAAGTTTGCCAACAACGACTAGTTGAACAGTTCTGACACGATTGGCGCACGGCACTTGAGGCTGTGCGCCTTTTTCATTATATTTGCGATATGGCAACGATCGGTGTTTTCGATTCCGGATCCGGCGGACTTTCCGTGCTGAAGGAGCTCAGGAAGGTCCTTCCGGAAGAGAAGTATGTCTATTATTCGGACAACGCCAACTGCCCTTACGGCGACAAAACCCCGGAATTCATCCAGGACAGGGCGCGCAGCATCACGGACCTGCTGCTGGAGAAGGGTGCTGAGGCCGTCGTGGTGGCGTGCAATACGGCCACTGCGGCTGCCATCGCCACGTTGAGGGCTGAATATGACATCCCGTTCATAGGTATGGAGCCTGCCGTGAAGCCGGCTGCGCTCGGCACCCGCAGCGGAGTCATAGGCGTGCTCGCCACGGCCGGTACGCTGAAGGGGTCCAAATACCTGAATACCAAAGGCTTGTACGAGGATGACGTGAAGATTGAAGAGCGCGTCGGCCGGGGTTTCGTGGAACTCGTGGAATCCCTCGAACTCGAAGGGCCGCACGCCGAGGCGGTGGTCCGCGCCAGCCTGCTTCCGCTGCTGGAAGCCGGTGCCGACACCATAGTGCTGGGCTGCACCCATTATCCCTTCCTGCTCCCCGTGATGGAGAAGGTCGCCGCGTTGACCCCGGGTTTCATGAAGGGCTCTGGGACTGTCCGTTTCGTGGATCCCGCCCCGGCGGTTGCTCGGAGGCTGGAATCGGTCCTCCGGGAGAAGGGCATAAGCCTCTCCGATCCGGAACCGGGCGTGGAACTGCTTGCTTCCGGCCCGGACACCACCCTCCGCCGTCTTTTTGGGACGATTATCTGATAATTTGTAGTATATTTGTCAGATATGGTGACACAGGATCAGATTCGCGAACTGAAGGCGCGCGTGGAGACTCTCCACCGCTGCCTGAACATCGATTCGCGCCGTGCCGAAGTGGCTGACAAGGAGAAACGCAGCCAGGAGGCCTCTTTCTGGGACGACCCCAAGATGGCCGAGGCTTTTCTCAAGGATTTGAATGCGGTGAAAGCGTGGGTGAGCGCATATGATGCGACCGTCAGCGCGCTCGACGACGTGGACGTGCTTCAGGAACTCGACCCGGAAGGGGAGGACATCGATGCCGCTTTCGCGGACGCGCTTTCCAAGGTTGAGGACCTGGAACTCAAGAACATGCTGGGCGGCGAGGGGGACAGCCTCGGAGCCGTCCTCACCATCAATTCCGGTGCCGGCGGCACCGAGGCCAACGACTGGAGCGCGATGCTCATGCGCATGTATATCCGCTGGGGCGAGCGCAACGGCTACAAGATGACCACCACCGAGCTCATCGAGGGCGACGAGGTCGGCATCAAGTCCTGCACCATAAGCTTCGAGGGCGACCACGCCTACGGCTATCTCAAGGCCGAGTCGGGCGTGCACAGGCTCGTGCGTATCTCCCCGTTCAACGCCCAGGGCAAGCGGCAGACCACCTTCAGCTCCGTGTTCGTGTATCCCCTGGTGGACGATTCCATAAACATCGAGATCAACCCCGGCGACATAGAATGGGACACCTTCCGCTCCGGCGGCCACGGCGGCCAGAACGTGAACAAGGTGGAGACCGGAGTGCGCGTGCGCCATATTCCCACGGGCATCACAGTGGAGAACACCGAGACCCGCAGCCAGCAGGACAACCGCCAGCGGGCCCTGCTCATCCTCAAGTCCCGCCTCTATGACATCGAGCTCAAGAAGCGTCAGGAGAAGCAGGCCGAGCTCGAAGGCCAGAAGAAGAAGATCGAGTGGGGCAGCCAGATACGCTCCTACGTCCTCCATCCCTACAAGATGGTCAAAGACCTCCGCACAGGCTATGAGACCGCCGACACCCAGGGTGTCCTGGACGGCGACCTCAATGCGTTTATGAAAGAATTTTTAATGAACAACTAGATATGAAGACAGTTGTTTCTGCGGTTTCGGCTCTTGCGCTGGTTTTTGCCTTCGTGGCGTGTAATCCCGATGACGGGTATAAGGATGAGTTCATTGTCACGGGAGATGCTATTGATGTTACGGATCGTTGCGCTACGCTCACGGGTTATGTCAGTCTTCCGTATGAGCTCCGGGATGCCGAGGTGGGGATAATGTATGATAAGAATACGTCTTTCGAAAACGGAAAGAAGATTTCAGCTTCGTGGTTGTATGGTAAGTTCACGGTTGTTGCCATCGGCCTGGATCCGGGTACTACATATTATTTCAAGGCCTACGTTCAGGGTAGAATGGCCGTAGAGGGTGCGGTGAAATCATTCTCTACCAAAGAGTCAACGAGTCCTGACGGGGCGGTGGACCTTGAGATTGTGATGACAAGGGATGATGGGACTACATACAAATTGTATTGGGCCATATCCAACCTTTCCGAGAGCGGCCTCTGTGCCGATCCGGAGGACTATGGCGATCATTTTGCCTGGGGTGAGACTGAGCCGAAAGCGGATTATTCCTGGGAAACATACAAGTGGTGCAACGGTAGCATGACGACCTTGACAAAATATAACTCAAGTTCCGGTTGCGGTACAGTCGATAATAAGACTGTCCTTGACCCGGAGGATGACGCCGCCCACGTGAAACTCGGTGGTAAGTGGAGGATGCCCACGGATGCCGAGTGGACGGCTCTGCGTACGCAATGTACCTTGAGTGGGACAATACGGAATGGTGTAGACGGCCTATTGGTCTCTGCATCCAATGGCAACAGTATCTTCCTTCCTTCCGCAGGCACCCGGTACAATAACGGCATTATCGAAGTTGGTTCCTCTGGTTGCTACTGGTCTTCTTCTCTCAATGCGAGCTACTATGTGGGCCACCCGTACGAAGCGCTCGGTATAATGAGCACTTACTGGGGAATGGCCCGTTACTGCGGGAGCCGTTGGCCAGGGAACTTAATCCGTCCCGTTACAGAATAACAGCTCTATTTAAATCTTAACATAATGGCAGAATTCAAGTATGCGCCAATGTTCCAACTTGGCGAAGACACAACAGAGTATTACAAGATTCCGGGATCCGAGAAACTCGTAAAGACATCAAAGTTTGGAGGCCACTGCGGCTCTTGTTGCGCAGCAGTCTTTCCACGACTGCCAGTTCATGCTGCGCCGCGCCCACAACGAGCAGGTCGCCAAAATCCTGAGTGACCCTGAGGCATCTGACAACGACAAATACGTCGCCCTGCAGTTCCTCCGCAATGCGGAGACCGCAGTGAAAGGTGTGCTGCCGTTCTGCCAGGATACCGGCACCGCCATCATCCACGGAGAGAAGGGCCAGCACGTCTGGACGGATTTCGAAGACGAGGAAGCCCTGAGCCGCGGCGTGTTCAACTGCTACACGCAGGAGAATCTCCGCTACAGCCAGAACGCCCCTCTTGATATGTACAATGAGGTCAACACCAAGTGCAACCTGCCCGCACAGATAGATATCGAGGCCACGCAAGGCGATGAATACAGGTTCGTCATGGTGGCAAAGGGAGGCGGCAGCGCCAACAAGACCTACTTCTATCCGATGACCAAGGCCACCATCCAGAACGAAGGCACGCTCCTTCCGTTCCTCATCGAGAAGATGAAGAGCCTCGGCACCGCAGCCTGCCCTCCCTACCACATCGCCTTCGTTATCGGCGGAACCTCTGCGGAGAAGAACCTCCTCACCGTAAAGCTCGCCAGCATAAAATACTACGACAGCCTGCCCACTACCGGGGATGAAACCGGCCGTGCCTTCCGCGACGTCGACCTTGAGCGGAAACTCCTGGAAGAGGCCGCGAAAATCGGCCTCGGAGCGCAGTTCGGCGGCAAATACCTTGCCCACGACATCCGCGTAATCCGTCTGCCCCGCCACGGCGCCAGCTGCCCCATCGGCATGGGCGTGAGCTGCTCGGCCGACCGCAACATCAAGAGCAAGATCAACGCCGACGGCGTATGGATCGAGAAAATGGATGCGAATCCTTCTGAACTCATCCCCGAGGAGTACCGCCGTCCCGGCGAAGGTCCCAAGGGCATAGTGATCGACCTCGACAAGGGTATCGACGCCGTGCGCGCAGAGCTTACGAAGTATCCTGTCAGCACCCGCGTCAGCCTCAACGGTACCATCATAGTCGCCCGTGACATCGCCCACGCCAAGCTCAAGGCAAGGCTCGATGCAGGCGAGGGCCTGCCTCAGTATTTCAAGGATTATCCCGTGCTCTACGCCGGCCCCGCAAAGACTCCGGAAGGCTTCCCTTGCGGTTCCATGGGCCCCACCACGGCCAACCGTATGGACCCGTACGTGGATGAATTCCAGGCCAATGGCGCTTCGCTCGTGATGATTGCCAAGGGCAACCGTACCCAGCAGGTGACCGACGCCTGCAAGAAGCACGGCGGATTCTACCTCGGCACGATCGGCGGCGTGGCCGCAATCCTTGCGCAGGAGAACATCAAGAGCATCGAGTGCGTGGAATATCCCGAACTCGGAATGGAGGCCATCTGGAAGATCCGCGTGGAGAACTTCCCCGCTTTCATCCTGGTGGACGACAAGGGCAACGACTTCTTCAAGACCATAGGCCTGTAGCGCATTCCTGCAATGGCCAGGGCCCGTCGCGTAATAGGCATCGTGCTGATAGTGCTGGCTGTCCTTCTGGGCGGCCTTGTGGCGGGTGTTTACGCCGTTCTCAATACCCGCGCCCTCGACCGCATAGTGCACAAGTATGCCGATGAATACGTGGACGGGGACGTGTCCTGGTCGAAGATCAGGATATCCCCGTTCCGGAATTTCCCGGATGTCAGGGTGTCCATAGATTCCCTCGTGCTCACATACCCCCACGAGCGCCATTCCAAGTGGGATGTCGCCCGCGGGAACGTGCTTCTGGAGGCCGGCCGCGGCCCGGTGAAGGATACGCTTGCGTCATTCGCCAGCTTCTCCGTCTCAGTGGCCCCCTGGAAGTTCAGGGAGGGCCATCTGGATGCCGGAAGGGTGAGCCTGAGCGGCCTCCGGGCCTTCGCGCACGCATATCCGGACAGCACTGCCAACTGGCAGATGATAAGGCTTCCCGAGAGCAAGGATACATCCGCCCTCAGCCTGCCGTGGATAGAGCTTGCCAAGGTGCACGTGGAAAAGCCTGTGATAGTCTTCACTTCGCAGGGGTAGTCTTCACTTCGCAGGGGAAGGGCATTTACGCTCAACTCGGCATGAAGTCGCTCGCCGTCAAGGGGGACATCAAGGTGGAAGACAGCCTGACCCTCAGGGACATCAAGGCCGAACTGCTCGGCTCCAGGCTCAAGGGCGAGACGGGTGCCATCCGCGCCGACGCCGACTTCGACCTGAAGGCGGACGTGCACGGCCTGCTGGGGGAGAGCAGGTACCCCGAATCCAAAGCTTCTATAACCATCTCCCGCTCCCGGGTGGACTACCTCCCGATGGACGTGAGTGCCTCGCTCGTCCTGGACGCTGATGCCGCGATGGACAGCAAGGGCCGCGTGGATGCGGTAGTGGACCGGCGATGCCGCGATGGACAGCAAGGGCCGCGTGGATGCGGTAGTGGACCGGCTTCTGGCAAGCATCCCGGGCCTCAGCGTGGATGCCGACGGCGAGATCGCCGACCTCCTGGGCAAAGACCCGCATTTCAAGATAGGTGCCGTGGCGGATGCCGAACTTGGCAAACTGATGCGCTTCCTGCCGGACGAAGGCGGCATCTCGGCGGCCGGCGACCTGGACATCAGGCTCAAGGCCGACGCATACCTCTCGCAGCTGAACCAGTACAAGTTCCGGAACGCCAGCATCAAGGGCAGCATAGTTTCCGACCGCGTGGATGTCTCGATGCGCGGCGACTCCCTCGACGTGAATGCCTATCGCCCTGATATTGAATTCGTTTCCAATGTGGACTGCATAGACGTGGACATGGACCTGGACAGCGTTGTGCTCGCGAAGGGCAGCAACCTGCTTGCCAAGGCGCGCGACATGCGCAACTGCGGCCGGCTGACCAGCGTGGAGCGGCACGGGCAGAACGTGCCCCGCTTCGACCTGCACAGCATCAGCGACCGGCTCTTCCTGAAAACGGGCGTGAGCAGGATGGGAGTGGAGTCCGCGGACGTCAACCTGGCTTTGGAGAAGCGGGCGCGTCCTCCCCGCAGGCCGCACGGCGAGATGCCGGATTCCCTCCGCAGGCGCAGGGCCGCATCGCGTTACGTCGCCGGGGAATTCGCTGACAAGGACATAAAGGTCAAGCTCGATTCCTCCATCACCGCCTACCTCAAGCAATGGAGCCCCTACGGACGGTTGGACCTCGGCCGCGGTTTCTTCGCCTCGCCTGCTATGCCTCTCCGCACCAGGCTTTACGCTTTCAAAGGCACTTTCGACGCCAATTCGCTCCATCTGGACACGCTTGCGCTCAGTTCCGGTACATCCGACATCTCCGCCAGCGGCAAGGTGGGCGGGATAATGCGTTTCACAAGGGGGCGGGGAGTGCTGGACCTGGATCTCGCCCTTGATTCCAGGCGGTTGAACATCAATGAGATAATAGCGGCGCTCGACGCCGGAAAGGGCGCAGAGGACACCGCTGTCTCCGAAGACGACGAGAGCTTCGTCACGGACAGGTATGCGGATGCCGAGGTGGAGACCTCCGACGTCGGCCTCATCGTGGTCCCCGGCAACATAGACGCCACTCTGGCGGTCCGTGCGGATACGGTGGACTATACCGACATCGTGATCTCCCCGCTGTCCGCCGCCGTAAGGATGAAGGACCGCACGCTCCAGCTGCTCAATACCAGCCTGTCCACCAACCTCGGCGACATCGAGGCCGACGCCTATTATTCCACGAAATCCAGGCGCGACATCAGCGCCGGAGCCAACCTGAAGGTGAGCCGCGCGTCGGCGTATGACCTCATCCACCTCATCCCCTCGGTCGAGGAGATGATGCCGGCCATCAAGTCTTTCGAGGGAGATCTCGCCTGCGAGCTTTCCGCCACCACCCAGATAGATACGATGATGAACGTGGTGATGCCTTCGCTGGACGGCGTCATCCGCGTCAGCGGCAAGGACCTGATGGTGCGGGATGCCGGCAACCTCAGGAAAATCACCCGCCTGCTGCTGTTCAAGGACAAGAACATCGGCCGTATCGACGACCTCACCGTGGACGCGGTCGTGCACGACAGCAAGCTGGAGGTGTTCCCGTTCGAACTGGGCGTGGACAGGTACAGGATGGCGCTGCACGGGATGCAGGGCTTCGACGGGACGATGAATTACCATCTTTCCCTGCTGAAATCGCCTTTCCTGATTCTCTTCGGCATCAATATGTACGGTACCCTGGACAACTGGCGCTTCTCCTTGGGAAGGGCGCGCTACAGAGACGGCAAGGTGCCTGCGTTCACCCAGCAGATGGATTCCGTGCAGGTGAACATCGGCCGCTCCATACGCGACATCTTCAAGGTGGGCGTGGACAACGCACGCAAGTATAACAGCAAGAATGTCAGCGATATAAGCGGCAATTCCGGGAAACTCCGGCCCTCCGCCCCGATGCTGGACGGCACGGACATGATGTCCGGGGAAGACTTCGACAAACTGGACAGCCTCCTCTTCGAGAACATGCTGCACGAGATGGACGCCGCCCTGGAGTCGGAGGTCGATGAGATCATCGAGGAATCGTTCCTGCAGACGCAGGACCTGATCAAAGAGTATGAGTCATTGACCTATCAGAAGGGCATGGACAGGAAGATAGCCCGTCTCAAGGAGGAGTCCGAGCGCAAGAAGGCCGCTAAAAAGAAGAAGTGACGAGTCCGTCCAGGGTTACGTCCCAGT
>CADAFW010000124.1 GCA_902787295.1 uncultured Bacteroidia bacterium | reverse complement strand
CGCGCTTGGGACCGACACCCGACAGGTACTGTATGCCCGTGTTCAGTTCACTCATTCTTACAAATATACAAAAAACTCGGGGCATCCTCCGGGCCGATTCTGCGGATATGGTGAAAAAACATTAACTTTGAAGTCAATAAACAATAACGATCCGGTTATGAAAAAGCTGATTACGATTCTCGGAGCACTTGTCCTGCTCCTCAACCCATTCACAGCCAATGCACAGGCAGCCGATGCACAGAAGGAGTCTTATGCAAACAAGAATGAGATCAACCTCACCTACGGCACAATCACGGCGCCGCAGGGCGTCCAAGTATTCGGAAGTGTGTTCGCCGTCATCTTCTCGCTTGGCAATGCGAACATGTCCGACGTCCATCTGGTCGGTGCTGCCGGACTTGAGTATTTCCGCCGTCTCGGCAACGTAGTGGCCGTCGGCGGCATCGGGACCTACGAAAACATCTGGGGAAAGGTGAAGAACAAGGAAGGCGAAATCACCGGACAGCCAAGTTCTACTGGTTCGAAAAACCCAAGTTCAACATGTATTCCAAGGTGGCGGTCGGTGCGTCCCTCTACGGCGGCACGAACAGCGACTCCCCCGAGGTTTCGTTCGCATACCAGCTCAGCCCGGTAGGACTCACCACCGGTGGCACCCACCACAGGTTCATGGCCGAACTCGGCCTGCTGGGCATGCAGGGCAGCGTCCTGATAGGTTACAGCTACAGATTCTAAGACAAACCGACAAATATGAAGAGAACGGCACTGGGCCTTGCGGCCCTATTGGCAATGACAATGGCGTGTATCGGCGACCCGCAGCTCTCCCCCGACGGGAGCCGCATCCTCTACGGGGTAAGCTATACCGACATCGCGGCAAACCGCAGCTGCCGCAACCTGTTCCTCTGCAATCCCGACGGTTCCGGGAAAGTGCAGCTTACAAGGTATGCGAAGAGCGTGAGCAATGCCCGCTGGGCAGCCGACGGCAAGAGCATCTTCTTCCTCCAGGGCGGCCAGATATGGAAGGCGCCCCTCGTGGGCAACAAGCTCGGCAAGAAGGTGCAGCTCAGCAATGTACCTGCCGGAATCAGCGAATTCAAGCTGTCGCCCGACCAGAACAGCGTGCTCTATCTCAGCACGATAAAGAACAAGGCGCTGGTGCAACCGGCGGACACCGACCCGGCCCTGGACAAGGCCCAGGCCTATGCCACCGAGGACCTGATGTACCGTCACTGGGACCACTGGGTGACCGAGACCCCGCGCAGCTATGTCGCGACTCTCGTAAACGGCACCGTCACTCCCGACAATTCCCTGGACATCCTCGGCGATGAACCCTTCGAACTGCCCACCGAACCTTTCGGCGGCGCGGAGCAGCTCGACTGGGCTCCCGACGGACGCCACATCGTGTATTCCTGCCGCAAGCTCAGCGGGAAGCAGTATGCGTTCAGCACCAACTGCGGCATCTACATCTACGACATCCTCACCGGAGAGACGCTCACCGTGAAGGGCGACGGCGGCTACGACACCGACCCCGTCTGGAGCCCCGACGGGAAGCACATCGCCTGGATCTCGATGGCCCGCGACGGCTACGAGGCCGACAAGCAGCGCATCCTGGTCTGCGACATAGAGATGACGGAGCCCGAGGCGGACGGCCAGAATTTCGGCCTCAGCGCATCCAACGTGCGCGAACTCACCGCCGCTTTCAAGTATGACGCATCCGGCCTCGTATGGGCGCCGGAGAACGACGCGCTCTATTTCAACTCCCTCTCCGAGGGCACGCAGAAGATCTACAGGATCGCACTCGACTGCACTTGCGAACAGCTCACCAAAGACGGCTGGAACTACGACTTCTTCAGCCCGTTCGCAGTGGTGGACGGCGAAGGCGGCAGGACGCTGCTCACCAGCTACTACTGCCTCAATTTCCCCGTCGAGCTGGTCAGCGTGAAACTCGGCGGAGAGCCTGAGTTCAAGCAGATTACCGACGAGAACGGACATATCCTTTCGCAACTCAAGACCCCGACCTCCGAGAGCATCACCGTGAAGACCGTGGACGGCAAGGACATGCAGTGCTGGGTCATCTACCCGCCCGAGTTCGATGCAAACAAGGTCTATCCCGGCATCGAGATCGTGCTCGGCGGCCCCCAGGGCACCAACAGCCAGGACTGGAGCTACCGCTGGTGCTACCGCCTGATGGCGCAGCAGGGCTATGTGGTCATCCTTCCCAACCGCCGCGGCACCACCGCATTCGGCCAGGAGTGGAAGGAGCAGATCAGCGGCGACTACGCCGGCCTCAACATGCAGGACTACCTGAGCGCAGGCCGCTGGCTCAAGGGCCAGCCGTACATCGGCAAGCTCGCGTGCGTGGGTGCATCCTACGGCGGCTATTCTGCATATATGCTGGAAGGCCTCCACGGCGACCTCTACGACTGCTTCATAGCCCACGCGGGCATCTTCAACGAGGAGCAGCTCTGGTACACCACCGAGGAGATGTGGTTCGCGAACTGGGACAACGGCGGTCTCACTGAATATGCATACGCGGAGGGTCAGCAGGGCCCTGCCGGGGACGGAAAGACCTTCGGCGGAATGCAGCAGGCCGGTGCGCCATATTCCAATACCGCCAAGGCCCTCCACCACTATGCGAACGATCCCAAGTCCATGGTGACCAAGTGGCATACCCCCATCCTCTGCATCCACGGAATGATGGATTACCGCATCCCCTACGAGCAGGGAATGGCCGCTTTCAATGCCGCCCAGATGATGGGCGTACCGAGCAAGCTGCTCGTGTTCCCGGAGGAGAACCATTGGATCCTGCAGCCGCAGAATTCGCTTTTCTGGCATCGTGAGTTCTATTCCTGGCTCGAGCGCTGGGTGAAAGAGTAATGGAAAAGAAGATCAGTTATTCCACGGAGATCCCGTGTTTCATGGCCGACAGGCACAAGCTGCTGAGGCCGGTTTCGTTCTTCGACCTGGCCCAGCAGATGGCCATGGTCGGAGGCGAGTATTGCGGTTTCGGCGAGGAGGTGCTGGGAAAGTTCGGCGTGGTGTGGGTGCTTGCGCGTATGGACGTAAAGTTCCTGAAGCCGGTCCACCGCGACGACAAGATCACCATCAATACCTGGCACAGGGGCCAGCAGAGCATCTTTTTCATCCGTGATTACGAGCTCCTGGACGAGAGCGGCGAGCGTGCCGCAGTCAGCACCAGCAGCTGGATCTTGATGAATTTCGAGACCAGGCGCGCCGTGCGCGGCGACCGTCTTGAAGGTCTGAATCTCGGCGATCCGCAGAATGAGGAGCGGGTGACGGAGGAGGACGCGCGCAAGGTCGTCGTCCCCCGCGATGCCGTGCTGCAGAAGGTTGATGAGCATCGCGTGGCGTATTCGGACATCGACGTGAACCAGCACGTGAACAATGCCCGGTATATCGCGTGGGCGATGGATGCGATTCCGGAGGAGGTCGTGAATGACAGGCCGGTTTCGGAGGTTTCCATCAATTTCATCAAGGAGGCGGTTCCGGGTGAGGTGGTGGATCTGTATCACGTCGAGGCCGAAGGGGCGCATTACGTCGAAGGAAAAGTCGCTGACAGCGTCATCTTCACCACCCGTTTCGTATTCTAGCTCCAAGGCTTTTCAGACAGCGGTACTCCCTGCAATTTCTTCTTAAGCGAAAGACAGCAAGACTCCCAGCCGCGGTCCCTGAAATGAGGGTTAACGGGACCGCAACTGGGAGTCTCACTGTCTTTTGTTTCAGCCTCCGAGTCTATATTCCAGCGGAGAAAGATGGGTGGCGACGCAGAGAGCATAGCGATGTCGGCAGATCGGGAGCCCTGATACCCGCCATCAGGCGGGACGGCCGGGCCGGGACTTTCGCAGAAAGTCGGAAAGGCCTTGAGGCCACAGGGGTTCCAGGGGCGGCCTAGCCCCTGGTAAGGAAGGGAGCGCATGGGGCAGGCCCCGGCGCAGCAAGTGAAACTCAGGATTTCTTTTCAGGGCGGAGTTTGGCGTATTTGAGAAGGAGGAGTTTCTCGCCGTAGTCGTCGAACTTGATGCGGGCCTTCATCTCGGGGGCGGTACCGGTGATGTCCAGGATGAGGCCGCCGCCGAAGCGGTTGTGCTCTATGCGCTCCCCTACGAAGAGTTCGGTCATGGGGACGGCGACGAAGTCCGGGTCGATGATCTCAGGCTTGGCCGGCATGGCGGGGCGCTGCGGCTGGGCTCCGTTGGACATCGGACGGGATGGATATTGCGTCCGGGGCCTTTCGGGAAGGCCGGAGGGCTGCTGCGGCCTGCGGATGAAGCGGACTTCGGAGGATTCCCCGTAGCCCGTGCCGGAACCGCGGCGCACGGAAGGGAATCCGCCCCATACCGCACGGCTTCCGCCGGATGAACGGAACGCACTGTCGTCCAGGGGGTTCTCGATGTATTTGGAATCTATCTCCCGGATGAAGCGGGAAGGGGTGTTTTCGTTGTGCTTGCCGTTGCGCATACGGGAATCGGCATACGAGAGGAACACGTTGCGCTTGGCCCTGGTGAGAGCCACATAGAACAGGCGGCGCTCCTCCTCGATGTCCTGCGGCCCGGCCATGAAGCCGCCGCTCGGGAAGAGGTCCTCCTCGAGGCCGGACACGAAGACGTACGGGTACTCGAGGCCCTTGGCGGAGTGGACCGTCATCAGGGCGATCTTGTTGTTGGTGTCCTCGTCATCGGCCACATCCACGTTGGACAGCAGCGAGACGTTCTCCAGGTAGTCATCGAGCGTAAAGAGCAGCTTCTCCGGCTCCTGGCCGTTCTCTTCCGCATAATCCGCAGCCTCTTCCATGCGTTCCTCAATGAAGCCCTGCACTGAGTTGATGAGTTCCTCGACGTTGGAGGTGCGGGACTGCCCTTCTATGCTGTTGTCCGCCTTGAAGAAGGCGTACAGGCCGGAATCTTCGGCGATGCGCTGGGCAAGGACGAACGCGTCCGTAGTGGGGCACATCATCGCGAGCTTGTCTATCATCTGGGCGAAGGCCTTAAGCTTGGTGACGGCAGCGGCTTTGAGCCCGAACGACTCCAGGTCGTCCAGGAAAATGGCCTTGAAGAACGATGTTCCCCTGACCTGCGCCGCTGTGGCGAGGGCGGCCAGGGTGGTGTCGCCTATGCCCCTGGCGGGCTTGTTCACGATGCGGCGGAAGGCCTCGTCGTCGTTGACGTTGACCACCAGCTTGAAGTAGGCCATCATGTCCTTCACTTCGGCGCGCTCGAAGAAGGAATTGCCGGAATAGATCATGTAGGGGATGTTCCGGCGGCGGAGCTGCTCCTCCAGCGCGCGGGACTGGGAATTGGTCCTGTAGAGAATCGCAAAGTCCTCGTACTGTGCTGATTCCATCCTCATCAGCCGGGTGATTTCCGACACTATCTGCACGGCTTCCTCCCCTTCCGTGTAGGCGTGGAGGATCTTGATGGGATCCCCCTTGTCCCCGGTGGCATAGCAGTCCTTGGGGATGCGTCCGGCGTTGTGGGCGATGAGCGAATTCGCAGCGTCCACGATGGTGGCGGTGCTGCGGTAGTTGCGCTCCAGCCGGTAGGTCTTGCAGTCCTTGTAGTCCTTCTTGAAATTGAGGATGTTCTCTATCTTGGCGCCGCGGAAGGCGTAGATGCTCTGGGAGTCGTCCCCCACCACGCAGAT
>CADAFW010000123.1 GCA_902787295.1 uncultured Bacteroidia bacterium | reverse complement strand
TTGAGCAGGGAAGACCCGGTTTTGGATATGTGATATTTTTTTCATTACTTTGTACGCTAATTAATATGGTTGTACTAATTTAAACTCAATATTATAACGTTATGGAATACGCAGAAATCGAGAAGAAGGTCAAAGCGATCATCGTCGACAAGCTCGGCGTAGAGCCTTCAGAAGTTACTGACTCCGCCAATTTCACCAATGACCTTGGCGCAGACTCCCTTGACACCGTCGACCTCCTCATGGAGTTCGAGAAGGAGTTCGGCATCAAGATTCCTGATGACGAGGCAGAAGCAACCCCTATAGTTACCGTCAAGGACGCTATCGACAAGGTCGCTGAGAAGCTCGCAGAGAACGAATAATCAGATTATTCCCTTCAAAAGATAAGAGGTCGGCAATTGAAAGCCGACCTCTTTTTATTGCCTCCCGTCCGTTTGTTTTACGTGCTTGGTATCTCCCTGCGGTTACCTTCGCTTCGCTCATCCCTCCCGCTGCGCTGCGCTTGCGGGCCCCTCCCGTTCACGTGGCCACGGGCGGCCACGGGTCCCGCAGGGAGACACCAAGCCCGCTTACACGGCCCGGGCGGCCCTGCTGATGCAGGGGTTTACGTGCTCCGTCCCGGTCTCCGCCGTGCGGTCTGAGGACCGCCATCGCTTCGCTTGCGGGCCCCTCCCGTTCACGTGGCCACGGGCGGCCACGGGTCCCGCAGGGAGACACCAAGCACGCTACACGGTCCGGGCGGCCCTGCTGATGCAGGGTTTTTTATGGGCGTTCCTGTGGCCGGCCGCGGCCTCATGAGCGGCTGTCATGGAGCGAAGCGGAATGACTGGACGAAGCGCGCAGCGCGAAGGGTTCGCGGCACCCTCAGCGCGATTTCGGCAAAAGTGCGCGCGTTTTGGCTTTGCGACCCGTCTTTTGCGCGCGTTTCTGGCGAAAGTGTGCTCATTCCGGCGCCTCAACCCCTTATCCGCGCGCGATTCTGGCAAAAGTGCGCGCGTAAACTGCCAGGCAGGACGAATAGGCGCACGTTTCCGGCAAAAGTGCGCGCGTCGGAGCACGGAATGTGTCGATTCGGGAGCGTTTGCGTCAAAAACGCGCCAGGAGCGGATGTGCGAAAGGGGATCACCTGCGGGAAAGGTCTTTCCGCGCGGTAAACGCTATTGCGCTGAATTCGGGACGGAGAAGGTGAGCTGGAGGGTGGGGACGCGGCCGGAGGCCTTCGGGCCGTTGAGCCAGCCGCGATAGTACCTGTCCTTGTCCATGACCGTGGTGGTCTGGGCGGTGGTGCCGGAGTTGTTGTAGTACTGCGCCATCATCATATAGGTGTAGTAGTTGCTGTAGCTCGAGCCGTATCCGCCGTAGCCACCGTAACCGCCGTAGCCGTACATGCTGCTGTAGTAACTCTGGTATGCAAGGTACTTGTAGTATTCGCTCATGTCGTTCTGGGTCTCGGTGCTCGTGGACGAGGTGACGACCTCGTTGGCGAGGATGAGGAACCAGATGTCATAGCTGCCGTTGTCCAGCCTCTTCTTCTTGGTGGCGTCGCTGTCCTTGATCTTCAGGAGCTCCTGGAGATGGTAGGTGATGTCCGGGGAGAACTCGAGGTTCGCCCTGTCGATCTCGCCCTGGTCCTCGTCCTCGTTGCTGGAGTCCGTCAGGCCGATGAAGGAGATGGTGGTGTCGGAAGAATGGAAACGGCAGGTAGGGGAGAGCAGGTAGGGATACCTCTTCATGTCCCTGTAGTCCTCCGGGAACTCGAAAGGCAGCACGATGGTGGCCTTGTTGATGACCACGCCCTCGGGGTTGGCGCCCTTGGCCTCGATCATCTCCCTCGCGAGCGCGATGAGGGTCTTGGCCTTGATCATCGGCTTGAGTCCGCCGCCGCCCTCCACGGGAATCACCGCCTCGGCCGCACCTGCCTTGCTACGGGTTTCGTGGTGGGTGAGGTTGAGCGCGTACTGGGGGAACTTGCCGGTGGAGTAGGTGGTGAGGAGCGAGTCGCTGGGGATTATGTCGAGCGGGCTGTAGTAGAAGTAGAACGTGGTGTCCTTCCTCTCCCCGTCGTAGGTGCTGGTGATGTCCAGGTGCGCATAGTTGCCCTCGAGATAGTAGTAGGAGCTGTTGTAGCTCAGCTGCAGGTCGAAGGCGTTGATGCGTCCGCCTATGCCGGCGGGCTCGTCGGTGGTGATGTAGATGCCCGGGAATTTCTCGAGGTAGAAGTCTATGTCGGCGAGGTCGGCGTCGGTTATGCCGAGGTATTTGTTGGCATATTCGAGGGAGAAGTCGAACGAGAGGGAATCCGTGCCGTTGAGAATGGGTGAGCCCCTGGTGATGCGCCTGGTGCCGTGCGGGATGTCCCCGTTGCAGTCGAACTGGGTGTCCGGGTCCACCCTGTCCTCGAGCTCATAGACCCTCACGTTCTGGAGGATGTTCGCGTATTCGTCGGAGGCCGTGGAGATCGTATCCAGCGCCGCGGCGAAGTGGAAGCGGCGGACCACCGGATTCTTGCCGAAGTCGAGGGTGTCGTTGATGGGGACGAGCGTGAGCACGCAGGACCTGGTGCTGAGGCCGAATTCCTCGTCGCGTACCGCACCGATGGTGATCCTGGTGCTGGAGAAGCCGGAAAGGCTGTCGGGTATCTCGGCCCTCACCTCCGGAATCGGAAGTTCGGTGGAGTAGATGGAATATGTCTGGTCTACGGGAATCAGGCTTCCGCCCAATTTATAGTCGCTGTCCACGCATGAAAGGCAAACCAGAAGGAGTGCCGCTATGGCTGGAATTCGGAATTTCATCTTCTATATCTGATCGTAAAAGGCATTGTACGCCGAGACGTAGCTGCCATCGTCGAGGGCCGCCTGGTTGAACGGCAGGACCTTCAGCCCCTGCTCCTTGCAGAAGTCTGCGATCTCCTCGTCCACGTCGGGTGAGCCCATGATGATGCCGTCGGAGTACTGGACAGCAGTTTTAGCAAGATTGATGCCAGTAGGGTCCTCCAGAAGAGCCACATCGCCGCCGGTCAGCCCGCCGAACGCCACCTTGGAGGTGAAATCCGGGCTGAACGTTGCCTGGGGGGTGTCTCCGTAGAGGGAGAGCACCACCTTGCTCGATGAGAATATAGGATCGTCCTTGTAAGCTTTCTTGAGGTAGGCCGGGATGAGATGCGATATCCAGCCCTGGCAGTGGATGATGTCGGGGGCCCAGCGGAGCTTCTTCACCGTCTCCAGCACGCCGCGGGCGAAGAAGATCGCCCTTTCGTCGTTGTCCGCGAAGAAGGTGCCGTCGTCCGCGCAGTAGGTCTGCTTGCGGCGGAAGTAGTCTTCATTGTCGATGAAGTACACCTGGATGCGGGCGGCGGAGATGGAAGCCACCTTGATGATGAGCGGCCTGTCCACGTCGGAGATGATGATGTTCATCCCCGAAAGGCGGATAACTTCGTGGAGCTGGTTCTTCCGTTCGTTGATGCAGCCGTACCTCGGCATGAAGGCGCGTATTTCCCTTTTACGCTCCTGCACGCCCTGCGGCAGATACCGGCCGATCCTGGCGATATCCGATTCCGGGAGATACGGGAATATCTCGGAATTTACGAACAGAACTCTCTTAACATCAGCCATACGTACAAAGATAAGAATTTTTTTTCATATTTCGATATTTCACTATCTTTGAACCCTAGATTGGAGTAATATGGCCAAGAAGGAAAACAAGATGATGAGGCGCAGGCTGGCTAACGCCTACCTTTCCAGCATAATCAGCATAAGCCTGGTGCTGCTCCTCATCGGGATTGCCGCCCTCCTCATAGTGAACGCCGGCAGCGTGTCCCGCTACTTCAAGGAAAACCTCCAGATCTCGGTCCTGCTCAAGGATGACGTCACCGAACTCGAGGCCGAGGTCTGCCGGGACGACATCGGCGGACTCCCCTTCATCCATTCCGCACGCCTCGTGACCCGCGAGGAGGGCACCGAGGACCTCAAGAAGATGCTCGGAGAGGACTTCCTGACGGTTTTCGAGACTTCCCCCGTGCCGCTTTCGCTCGAGGTCTCGCTGGACGCCGACTACGTGTCCGCGGACAGCCTGGACAAGGTGGTGATCCCGGCCCTGAAGGCATTCGACCAGGTGGACGAAGTGGAGAGCCAGGCCACCCTCGTGGAGGCCCTGAACGCCAATCTGGCGAAGATCTCGCTGGTGCTCGGCGTGTTCATCCTGCTGATGCTCTTCATCTCCTTCATGCTTATTAACAACACGGTGAGGATCAATGTCTTCGCCCGTCGTTTCACGATACATACGATGAAACTGGTGGGTGCCACCCGGCGCTTCATCAGGCGGCCGTTCATCATCCGTGCGGTGTTCCAGGGCCTGCTGGCCGCGCTCATCGCGATCGCCCTGCTGGCCGGCCTGCTGCTCATCCTGCGGCGTTCGTTCGCCTCGCTCTTCGAGGTGTTCAGCGCGCAGACGCAGCTCATCGTCATGGGTATCATCGTGGCCTCGGGCGTGCTCATCTGCGTGCTCAGCACGTTCTTCGTCGTGAACAGGCTCGTCTCGCTGAGCAAGGACGAGCTATATTATTGATGTGACTATGTACAAGATTTCTATCACCAAGAAGGGCTTCTGGCTCATGATAACCGGCGTGGCTGTGATGGTGCTCGGCTTCATCCTCATGATGGGCGGCGGCTCCGACAACCCCAACGTCTTCAACTACGAAATGTTCAATTTCCCGCGCACCGTGCTCTCCCCGCTGCTGATTGTGGTCGGAGTGCTGGTGGTCGCGGTGGGCATAATGGGCCCCTCCTGCAGGAAGAAGGACTCCGGCAAAGACGCTGAGAAGTGATGAACTGGCTTCAGGCGATAGTGCTGGGCCTCATCCAGGGCCTGACGGAATTCCTCCCGGTGAGCAGCAGCGGCCATCTGGCGATAGGCCG
>CADAFW010000122.1 GCA_902787295.1 uncultured Bacteroidia bacterium | reverse complement strand
GCGCCGAGTTTCCCGCCGATGTTGCCCACGCTCCTGGCCTGGTCCATCATGGCCGGGTCGCCCAGCAGGCTCATGTCCTGCTTCCAGTGGAACAGGTAGGAGAGGGTGGCCACCAGCAGGAACAGCGTCAGGGCGGCCACGCAGAGGCCCAGGATGCGGACGGCGGATGTCCTCTCGTCCTCATCCCAGCTTTTCCAGAACTTTACTATGCGCAGCTCTCTCATCTCTTCTTGCCCTTGTTTCTGCCGTTCTTGCGGTTGTTCTTCTTCTGGCCGACTCCCATTCCCATGCTCGGGCGGGAGAAGCTGGCATCCGCGGAAAGCTTGCTGAGGTTCAGCCCTTCCGGGACCTTCAGGCGGCCTCCGGAGATCTTCTCGATGTCCGCGAAGATGGTCTCGTCGGCCACGCTGTCCTTGTTCCAGATGAGGTACTGGGTGCGCATGTAGATGGCCAGGGACCTGATGGTCTCGGTCTTGACCTCGCCGTCCGGCTGGTCGCAGAGAAGGTCGATGATCTTCTCTATGTTGCGTCCGTAGTGGGCGGCCTTGATCTTCTCGCCCTTCATCGGGATGGTGACCGGCTTGGTGGTGAAGGCCTCCTCCTCCGGCATGGGGTAGGGGGCGTCCACGTCCAGGTCGTAGCCCGATATCATGAACAGGTGGTCCCAGAGCTTCTGCTCGTAGTTTTCCTGCGTATGTACCTGGGGATTCAGGAGTTCCATGACCTTCACGACGGCGCGTGCCTGTTCGGTCCTCTTGTCCCTGTCTTCTATCTCCTTGAGCTGCTCCACCATCTTGAGGACGTTGCGTCCGTATTCCGGCATGGCCAGCTTCTCGCGTTCGGTGTTGTATTCGAGCCTTATGGTGTTCTCGTTCCCTTCCATGTTCTTTTCTTCTAGCATGAAAGCAAAGATAAAGAATTTGGAGGAATAATCATTATATTTGCGTGCTGTAAAAAAGATAACGGATGACAATATCATACAAAGTCGCAGGACACGTTTTCCAGCTCACGATGCCGGACTCTTGCGGGATATGGAAATATCTCGGCCAGTACGATCCGTTCGTGTGTGACGGAGCGGAGGATCCGCTGTTCACGCTCGAACTCGTGGAGGCGGTCCCGGAGGGAGAGAGGGAGAAGGTGTTCGACGCTCCCACCGAGGACGGGCAGACGGTCATCAGGCTGTTCAGCCAGGACGGAGGCTGGTATATCGAGATGTCTCCCGACCGTAACGTCCCGGTGAAGGCCTGCCTCGTGGCGACCGGGGATTTCCGCACTGCGAAGATACAGCTCCTGACCCGCAGGGTGGGGGATGCGCTCTTCGCCATCAACAATTCCCTGATGCTGCTCTACGCCTTCACCACCGCCACCCTCGGCACGCTCGAGATGCACGCTTCGGTGATAGCCAACGGCGGCCGCGGCTACCTCTTCCTGGGCAAGAGCGGCACCGGCAAGAGCACGCACAGCAGCCTGTGGCTCAAGTACATAGAAGGCAGCGAGCTGCTCAATGACGACAATCCGATAGTGCGCGTGTGGCCGGACGGAAGGGTCATCGTCTACGGCTCCCCGTGGAGCGGCAAGACCCCCTGCTACCGCAACGTGGAATGCCCCGTGGGAGCGTTTGTGCGCATCCGCCAGTGCCCCGAGAACAAGATAGAGAGGATGAACCTCCCGGAAGCATATGCCGTGATCTATTCGTCCTGCTCCGGATTCAAGCAGATACGGAGCATGAGCGACGGGCTTCACGAAACCATGGCTTCAATAGTCACCGGCACCCCCTGCTGGCTGCTGGACTGCCGGCCTGACGAGGAGGCTGCAAGACTCTGTGCTAGCACCGTGAGATGATGGATCCGAAGAAAGTCACAGTCCCGAACGCGGTGATGCTCGGAATGGCCGTGGAACTCCTGAAGGAGGGCCATACCGCGGTCATCATGACCAAGGGCAACAGCATGCTGCCTTTCATCCGCGGCGACCGTGACAGCGTGGAGCTCACGGCTCCGGGAGCGCTTGCCGAGGGGCAGATAGCCCTCGCACAGCTGAGCCCGGGGCGTTACGTGCTCCACCGCATCATCTCGCTGGACGGCGGGAAAGTGCGCCTGAAGGGAGATGGCAACCTGGTGGGCGAGGAGATGTGCCGGCCGGAGGACGTCTGCGCCATTGCGACGAAGATCTTCCGCCCCGGAAAGAAGCCGCAGGACTGTACCGACGCCGGATTCGTCCGCAGGAGCCTGCGCTGGAGGAAACTGCCGTACACGGTCAGGAGATATACGCTCGGAATATACAGAAGGATTAAATTTCTATAGTAAATGAAAACAAGGGAAGGTTTCGTCCTCCGTCCCCTCGGCAGGGAGTTCATACTCGTCGCGGAGAATGTCAAGGAGGTCAATTTCAATAAGATGATTTCGCTCAACGAATCAGCCGCATACCTGTGGTCGGGCGTCGAAGGGAAAGACTTTGACGCCGGCACCCTCACCGCGCTGCTTCTCGACAAGTACGACGTGGACGAGGCGACCGCCAGGGTCGATTCCGAAGCCATCATCTCAAAATGGCTCGATGCCGGAATAATCGAGGAATAGCAGGGAGATGAGGGATTTCCGTTCGTGTTTCGCCGGTCTGCTCAGGACCCAGCGCCCGTTCGCCTGGAAGATCGCGGTCAGCGCCCTTCTGGGGATAGTGCTGGTGGCCCTGTCGCTGGTGTTCGTATGGATATCCAAGAGGGTGGTGGACATCGCCACCGGCTCCTCCGCCGAGCCGCTGGGCGTCAACGTGGGCATCATGATCGGAGTGCTCCTGCTGCAGCTGATCTGCAGGGTGGCTTCCCGCTACTGGCAGGGCTACATCGTGGTCAATGCGCAGAACACCATCCGCGCCCGCATCTTCGAAAGGGTGCTCAGGAGCACCTGGACCGGCAAGGACAAGCTTCACAGCGGCGACACAATCAGCCGCCTGGAGGAGGACATCCGCGTCGTGACCGACTTCATCTGCGTCAGTCTGCCCGACTGCATAATCACGGTCGTGCAGCTGCTGGCCGCATCCGTCTATCTCTTCTTCCTCTCCCCGAACCTGGCGTGGATACTGGTGCTGATAATGCCGGTGGCCGTGCTGGGAAGCCGCCTCTTCTTCCGCAAGATGCGCGCCCTCACCGGCGAGATCAGGGCGGGGGATGCCAGGGTGCAGGGGCATATGCAGGAGAATCTGCAGCACCGCGTGCTCATCAAGACCCTCGGCGGTACCGCCCGCGTGCTCGAAAGGCTCGGCATCTATCAGGAAGACGTGCGCAGGAAGACCATGACCAGGCTGAACTACAGCGCCGTATCGCGTGCGTTCCTGCAGTTCGGCTTCACCGCCGGCTATGCCCTGGTGTTCCTCTGGGGCGTGTTCGGCCTCCGTGCCGGAACCGTCACCTACGGTATGATGGTGGCGTTCCTGCAGCTCGTAGGCCAGGTCCAGCGTCCGGTGGCCAACATAGCCCTCCAGATCCCGGCATTCATCCGCGCGCTTTCCTCCGAGGAAAGGCTTATGGAACTCGAGGAACTGGAGCAGGAGGCGGAGGCCGCCGACGTCACGGTCCCCGGCGTTCCCGGGGTCAGGGTGGAGAACCTCACATTCTCATACGAAGGCGCGAATTCCAGGACCATCCGGGACCTCAGTTTCGATTTCAAGCCCGGTACCATGACCGCCATCCTCGGCCCTACCGGTGCCGGCAAGTCCACCCTGGTCCGCATAATCATGGCCCTGCTCAGGCCGGACAGCGGCAGGGTGGTGCTCTACGGCGACGGGGTCACGGTGGAATCGGACCCTTCCACGCGCTGCAATTTCATGTATGTCCCGCAGGGCAACAGCCTGATGAGCGGCACTATAGCGGAAAACCTCCGCATGGCCAGGCCGGACGCCACCGACGACGAGATCCGGGACGCGCTCCATCTTGCGGCCGCCGACTTCGTCTACGAACTCCAGGACGGCCTCGACACCCTGTGCGCGGAGAAGGGCAGCGGCCTGTCGGAAGGCCAGGCGCAGCGCATCGCAATAGCCCGCGCGCTGCTCCGTCCGGGCGGCATACTCATACTCGACGAGGCCACCTCGGCCCTCGATGCGGAGACCGAACGGGAGCTGCTGCAGCGCATCGCGGACAGATGCCACGGCACCAGGACGATACTGTGCATCACGCACCGTCCCGCCGCCACGTCCTATGCGGACGCTGAACTGAAAATCGGCTAATTGCTGTCCAGGAGCCTCCTGAGACCGCACACGATCCTTTCCAGACCTTCTTCCAGGCGTGCCCTCGGGCAGGCCAGGTTGATGCGCATGTAGTCGGGGTCACCGTACATCGCGCCTCCGTTGATCCAGACTTTCTCGTTCTCCTTGAGGGATGCCTCCGCCTCGGCGGTGCTCGTTCCGCGGGCTGTGAGCGCGCGGCAGTCCACCCAGGCGAGGTAGGTGCCTTCCAGCTCCATCACCCGGAGTTCGGGCAGCCGGGCTGCGAAGGTCCTGCGGAGCAGCTGGTAGTTCTGCCAGATGTATGCGTTCAGCTGCCTCAGCCATTCCTCCCCTTCAGGGGTGTAGGCCGCTTCCAGGGCGACAGGGCCGAAAGGATTCACGTCGCAGACCTCGTTGTCGTTGATGGCGCGGTCTATCTTCGCCCGCCATTCCGGGTTGTCGCAGATGATGTTGGCTATCTGCAGTCCGGCTGTGTTGAACGACTTGGAAGGGGAACACAGGGTGATGCAGCAGTCCTGGCAGGCGCGCGTTATGGATGCGAAAGGGGTGTATCTGTGCCCGGGCATCTCTATCTCGGAATGGATCTCGTCGGAGACTACCAGGACGTCATGCTGGCGGCAGATGACCCCCATCCGGGCCAGTTCGTCCGGAGTCCAGACGCGCCCGCTGGGGTTGTGGGGGTTGCAGGCGATGAACATCTTCACCTCCGGGTCCGCGCAGCGCTCTTCGAAGTCTTCGAANNNCGCGGCGCACCAGGCGGGATTCCTCCACCACGCAGCCGTTGTTGCGTATGGACGAGTAGAAGCAGTTGTATGCGGGGTTGAGGATGAGCACCTTGTCACCCGGCTTGCAGAAGGCCTTGACGACCACGGAAAGGGCGGGGACTACGCCGGAAGTGTATTGGATCCAGCTGCGGTCGATCTCCCAGCCGCGCCTCCTGCGGTACCAGTCGATGACGGCCTCATAGTAGCTCTCGGGGACGGCGGTGTAGCCGAACACCCCGTGCTCCACGCGCCTGAGCAGCGCTTCCCTGATGAACGGTGCGGCGGGGAAGTCCATGTCGGCCACCCACATCGGAAGCACGTCGGGGCAGCTGTCCCATTTGTAACTGCCGCTTCCCCTGCGGTCGACCGGGGTGTCGAAATCGTAAACCATATTATTCTATGATGCAGTCCGCGGGGGCCTTGATGTTGCCGTCGATGATGATCTCCCCGTATCCGGCGGCCTTGATGAAGCCGCTGCGGGGGTTCTTGACGGACGGGATGGTGTTCACCACGGTGGCCTTAACGTCGCTGTACTCGAATGCGAGGTCGGCGTCGGGCTCGAAGGTGCAGTTCTCGAGCACCAGTCCGTCGGCGTAGCAGAGGGGCTGGGTGCCGCCTATCCTGCAGTTTACGAGCCTCAGGTTGCGGGAATGCCA
>CADAFW010000121.1:5014-8294 GCA_902787295.1 uncultured Bacteroidia bacterium | reverse complement strand
GCGGAACATATATTCATAGCCCATGTCAGCCTTCACGCCCCGGCGGGGGAAGTAGGCATCGTCGAAACTGTCGAAGTGGGCCTTGAAGAAGGCGGAAGCATACGAATTGGCATTGTAGCCGCTGAGGATGGCATTGCCTTGGGAATAATCGTCCAGCACGTCGCCCAGCGCATAGAACTGGAAGCGGCCGCCGGCCTCCACCATCAGGTTCTTCCAGCGGGAGAGGGAGAAACTGAGTTCCTCCCAGTTGCGGAAGTAATCCAGGCTCATCTCGTGCTCGCCGTTGCCGATGACGAACTGTCCCTTGGAGAGATACCTCATGCCGACGCGAGCGTTGAAGTCAACGCCTACGGGGAAACGGTAGATGTACTCCACCGCGAGCTGGGACTTGAGGCCGACCCTGGCACTCGCGCGCATCGCATGGCCGGAAAGCCTGTTGGTGTTCATTCCAAAGCCTACCAGTGCTGCCACGTATTCATGCAGGTCCGCCCTGAGGCTGACGCCGATCTGGTTGGCCGGCGATTTCTTGCAGTCGATGACCAGGGTATAGGGCTCCGCGTCGCCAGTGAATTCATAGGTGACCAGGTCGAAATTCCGGGTTCCGTAGATGGCATCGAGGATCATGTCCACGTCAGCCTTGGTCACGACTCTCCGGTCTCCGGCAGACATCATCCTGTACAAGGGCATTATCCTGTGAATCTCGTTGTCCTCTACAAGACCGGGGTCTTGTTGAAATCGACGGCCTTGCGGCTCTTCGTGCCGGAAGCCCCTGCCCGTGCCACCCTGACCGCCACGCCGTCGAAGTCTTCCTTGTGGGCGACCACGGCGGAGTCCCCCCTCTCCATTATCGCGAGAATGCTCTCGGAATCGAAGGAAAGCAGGGTGTAGCCGTTCAGGTCGGGCTTGATGTTGATGTCCGCTGACTCGACGCCCTTCTCATATGACTCGCGCCCGAGCACGTCGAGCGTCTGGTAGATGATGTCCCCCATATCGTCGATCTCGTCGAAGTCATATCCGGGGGTGGATATGTCCACTCCTATCACTATGTCCGCACCGAGGGACTTCGCTATACCGGCCGGATAGTTGTTGCGCATGCCGCCGTCCACGAGCACCATCCCGTCGGTCTTGACCGGAGCGAAAAGGAACGGTATGGACATGGTGGTGCGCATTGCCGTACAGAGGTCGCCGGAATGCCATACCTTGGCCTTGGCGGAGACCATGTCGGCGGCGACGCAGGCGAACGGTATAGGCAGCTTGAAGAAGTCCCTCTCACCGTGGAAACCCACTGTGAGCGAACTGATTACGTCGGATACGTTCTGGCCCTGGAGGAGGCCGGAAGGCAGCAGGCGGTCCTTGTCGGTGGGAAGGGTCCTGCCGACGGGCGTGATGAACTGGTAGGTGCTGGCATCGGCCCTGCGCTGCATGGACAGTTCGAGCCTGGACGGGTCGTCGTTCATCACCTTGTCCCAGTCCATCCCGGTCATGATGGCCTCGAGCTCCGAGCCGTCGTAGCCGCAGGCATAAAGGCCGCCCACAAGGCCGCCTATGCTGGTTCCGACCACGAGGTCCACAGGAATGCCGCGGCGCTCGATTTCCTTGATCACGCTGATGTGCGCGGCTCCCTTGGCACCGCCGCCGCTTAGCACGAGCGCAACGGTGGGACGCTTTTTCCTTATCACGGCCATACGCTTGCGCATGCTGCGGAACGCGGCAGTATCCCTCTTGGCATCCATACCATAAGAATACTCCTGCGAGAGCGCGCACACGGGGGCGAGGAGGAGCAGCGCGAGAGCCGCCGAAATGATCTTTCTCATGCTTTCAGGGTCTTCTTGTAGATATCGTTCAGGACGAGTCCGCAGAGGGTCATTCCGAAAATCGCGGTGATGTGGGCCACGGTGCCGTTGACGACGGCCTTCCTGGACGGGGCTCCGTATTCTTCCGAATCCTCAAGCGCATATGCATCTTCGGCGGGGGCGGTTCCCCTGTTAGGCAGCACTTCCTCGTCGTAGACGCAGAGGAATTTCTTTCTGGGGAAATGCCCTTCCTTGCGCATTTTCTTGCGCAGAAGGGCCCCCAGCGGGCATCCGCGGACGTTCCAGAACTCGGCCACGCGGACGCGGGTCGGGTCCATCTTGAGCGCCGCCCCCATCGACGAGAACAGCACCGCAGGGGTCTCGCTCGCCCGCAGGAGCAGGGCTATCTTGTCTTTCAGCGAGTCGATCGCATCTATTATATAGTCATAGCCGCCGAGACCGAACTCTTCGTGGTTCTCTTCGCTGAAGGTCTTGCGCAGCACTTCTATGCGGGCCTCCGGATTGATTTCCAGGAGCCTGTTGCGCAGCGCCTCCACCTTTACCTGACCTATGGTGGCGGTGGTGGCCTGCAGCTGGCGGTTCACGTTGGACGGGCAGACGACGTCCGGATCCACGAGCGTGAGCCGGGTGACCCCGGAACGCACCAGTCCCTCGGCGCACCAGCTGCCCACGCCGCCTACGCCGAAGATAATCACCCTCGCGCGGGAGAATGCTTCGGACACATCCTCGCCGACGAGCAGCGAAGTCCTGCCGTATGTTTCCTTATCTGACACCGCGCAGTTCCTTTGCCTTGACCAGGAAATCGCGCACGTGGACGTAATAATCGGCCGGGTGCCGCTTGTAGGAAAGGGCGTGCTCGGCGCCGGGTGCGAGCCAGATTTCCTTGTAGCCGTCCACCTTCGCGTCATAGTTCTCATAAACCATCGCGGTGGGCACGAAATCGTCCGCATCGCCGTGGATGAAGAGCATCGGACGCTTGCATTTGGCCAGCTGGTCCACGGAGGAGGCCTCCTTGAAGTTCCAGCCGTAATGCTTCTCGCAATAGCGGCTCGCGGCATTCAGGACCGCCTTCTTGGCCGGCAGCCACGCGAACTGCTGCTTCATGTTGTGCGAGAACTGGTCCCACGCGGAGGTGTAGCCGCAGTCGTCCACGAAGGCGCCGACGTACTCCGGAAGGTCCTCCCCGCTGACCATCATCGTGGTGGCCCCGCCCATGGAGATACCGTGGACCACCATGAACGGGTCGTTCCATACATTGTGGGCGACCTCTATCCAGCGCATCACGTCCAGGCGGTCCTTCCATCCGAACTGCGCCGCCACGCCCTCGGAAAGGCCGTGGTAGTGGAGGTCCGGCAGAAGTACGTTATATCGGAGGGTGTCCCTGTACAGGCGCGCCAGGTTGAGCATCCCCACATAATTGGAGGTATAGCCGTGGACGAGGATGACGCAGCCCTCGGCCTTCCCGG
>CADAFW010000121.1:0-4976 GCA_902787295.1 uncultured Bacteroidia bacterium | reverse complement strand
GTGTCCTTGAAGACGCCGGCGGCGGCGAGGCTGTCGTACCAGGACGCGCAGCCCTTGTAGTATTTGTCATAGAACGCCTTGTCACGCTCGATGTTCTGCCCGTGGTTCTCCGGCTTGAGTGCATAATCGCACATCACCTTGCCAAGGCAGCCGCTTAGACAGAATACCGCGGACAGCAATGCGAATAAGTTCGAATATTTCATAAGATGTCCTTTATCCTATGCGAATATAGCGCAAAAATCACAAAGCAACGGAATAAAATCGTATATTTGAAGCATGAAAACTATAACCAATCTACTCAGGGCCGCTGCCGTTGCGGCGGCCGTCCTTTGCCTCAACGGATGTCTTGGCAAAGTGATGTGCAACTACGCACTCCTCCCTTCAGAACACGGAAATGAAATCGAGGCCGACCGCGCCAAGACCGAGGACCGCTACCCCGGCATCATCAAGTGGTACGACACGCTTCACGAAAGCGGCGTCTTCAAGGACATGACGATCACCGGCGAAGGCGGCTACAAGCTCCACGCCGTCTATGCACCGGCCTGCAAGCCCGCCGAAGCGCAGGGCACGGCAATCGTGGTCCACGGCTACACCGACAACCATATCTGCTTCCTCAACCTCGTAAGGATGTACCGCGACTCCCTCAACTACAACGTGATGGTCCCCGACCTCCACTACCACGGCCTCTCCGAGGGACGTGCAGTCCAGATGGGATGGCTCGACAGGCTTGACGTGGAGAAATTCATCGTCGTGGCCCACGACATCTGGCCGAACGACTTCATGGTCGTGCACGGCGTGTCCATGGGCGGCGCAACCACTATGATGGTCAGCGGCGACGAGACCCCCGACTACGTGAAGGCATTCGTCGATGACTGCGGTTACACCTCCGTATGGGACCAGTTCACCAACAACATGGTGCAGACCTTCCCCTGGATGCCCGCCAAGAAGGCCATCCTGAACAGCGCCAGCAATTATTGCCAGAAGCACTATGGCTGGAATTTCAAGGAGGCTTCCTCCGTGGACCAGCTCGCCAAGAGCACCAAGCCAATGCTTTTCATCCACGGCGAGAACGACGACTTCGTCCTCACCGAGATGGTCTACAAGAACTATGAAGCCAAGGTGAAAGGCTACAAGGAGATCTGGATTGCGCCCGGTTCCGCACACGCAATGGCCTACAAGGACCATCCGGCAGAGTACACGAAGCACGTCCGCGACTTCCTCACCACCGTCAAGAAACTTCAGAAATAAGCGATGAAGAAACTGTTTGTCACAGGGCTGCTCGTCTCCCTCGCTGCTACCGCCGCACTGGCGGCCACGGCCGATGACGGCACCGCTCAGGAGAAAGAGGTGAAGAAGGGCTGGTCCTTCGGCGTCCTCCCCTGCGCCACCTATTCGAACGACATGGGCTTCCAGTACGGAGCCTTCGGCGACGTATATTATTACGGAGACGGCAAGACCTATCCGGATCCCCTCCACAAGATAAGCTGGGAGGTCTCCCACTTCACCAAGGGCCGTACCCGCTACTATCTCGCATACGACTCCAAGTATCTGATCCCGAACCTCCGCGTCACCGGCTCGGCCACGTACATCACCGATCCCCTCTACAACTTCTGGGGATTCAACGGTCCCGCCTCGCCGTACTATTCCGCGCTGGTATCCAACAAGAGTTTCAACCTTAACGACTACAATGCGCTGGACGTGGTCAACTTCACCGCGATGGGCATCCCCGGCAGCTTCGGTACGCAGGCCATCTCCTACTACCACATGAAGCGCAACATGCTCCGCCTGCTGGCTGACTTCCAGTACAAGCTCACCCCCAACCTCCGTCTGGCCGGCGGCGTGAGTTTCTGGAGATTCGACATCGGCGACCTCAACTCCGAGAAGTACGGCTACAATCCCCAGGCTACCGTCTACAAGCACTACATCCAGTACGGACTGATCGAGGAGAAGGAGAAGAACGGCGGCAACAGGCTCGAGCTCAAGGCCGGCCTCGTCTTCGACAACCGCGACATCGAGGCGGCCCCCAACAAGGGTATCTGGTCCGAGGTCTATGTCAACGGCTCGCCCGACGTCTTCGGTGACGGCTACAACTACCTCAAGCTCTGCGCGCACTGGAGGCAATACATCTCCATACCCTTGGGCTTCAAGGCCGGCGACCCGGTGTTCGCATATCACCTCGCATACCAGGGAACCATCGCGGGCAACACTCCGTTCTACGTGCAGCAGAACATCACGGCGCTCGTCCTCAAGCAGATGGTATCCGAGGGTCTCGGCAGTTCCAACACCATCCGAGGCACCTTCACCAACAGGATCATCGCCGACGGATATGCGTGGGGCAACTTCGAGCTTCGCGTGAAACTCGTGAACTTCAAGCTCTTCGGACAGTACTTCTACGTAGCCACCAACCCGTTCTTCGACTGCGGTATCATCACCCAGCCCTACAGGTTGGAAAAGATGGCGACGCTGCCCGACGTGGCCGCAGCCGCCGCCACGGCAGGCTACAAGAACGCCAGCGAGTACCTCAAGGCAAAGACCTCCGAGTTCGTCAAGACCGCAGGTATTGGCC
The DNA here is from genome assembly GCA_902787295.1 of uncultured Bacteroidia bacterium. Lineage (GTDB taxonomy): Bacteria > Bacteroidota > Bacteroidia > Bacteroidales > UBA932 > Cryptobacteroides. Next base: position 2,410 of record CADAFW010000121.1, on the reverse strand, counting down.
TCAAACTTGCCTGGAACCAGAACTTCATCATTTCCGTCGAGGGCGCCCACAATTTCAACAAGGGCCTCGGCGATCCGTTCTGGCTCTCCATCGGCGTCAACTACGCATTCTAAGACTGTAATATGATTATGGAAAAGGGGCCTGCTTTCACGACAGACACTCTCCGGCAGGACAGGGTTTTCGTGCTGGACGGTGCTATGGGCACACGTATCCTCGGCCGCGGACTCTCGGAAAACGATTTCCGCGACGGACTCCCGCTTGTGCCGACGCGTGACGTCCTGGGCGACAACGAGTGCCTTAACCTCACGCGGCCGGACGTGATCCGGTCCATCCACCGCGAGTACATCGAGGCTGGTTGCGACATCATCGAGACCAACAGTTTCGGTGCCAACATCCTGGTGCAGGAAGACTACGGACTCGGTTCGCTCGCGCCGCAGATGGCCTTTGCCGCCGCCAGGCTCGCCCGTGAAGAAGCTGATGCCGCTGCGCGCAAGGTATGGGTTGCGGGAAGCATGGGCCCCGGTTCCAAATCACTTTCGCTGGTTTCGGATTATTCCCGCCCGGAATGGCGTCCGAACAGCTTCGACGAGATTGCTTCCTCCTATGAAGCACAGGCCCGCGCCCTCATAGAAGGCGGCGTGGACCTGATAATGATTGAAACCTGCTTCGACGCCCTGAATGCGAAGGCGGCGCTGTACGGCGTGCATAAGGCATGCCCGGGATTCCCGGTGATCGTGTCCGTCTCCGTCAGCGGAATGGGCGCGCGCACGCTCACCGGACAGAGCCTCGAAGCCTTCTACACCGCCGTTTCCCACGCCCCGCTGGCCGCGTTCGGCCTGAATTGCTCCATGGGCGCGGAGGGGCTTCTGCCGGTAGTCCGGGATCTCGCCTCCTGGTGCCCCGTTCCCGTCGTATGCTACCCCAACGCCGGCATGCCCGATGCGCACGGCTGCTACGACGAGAGCCCGGAAAAGATGGCCGCCCATATGGCGGAATTCGACGGCCTCGTGAATCTCGTGGGAGGCTGCTGCGGCACTACCCCGGACCACATTAGGGCCATCCCGAAGCTGCAGCCACGGGCCATTCCTCCGCACGATAAGATACTCAGGCTCAGCGGATTGGAGGCCTGGCCCCTGGAAAGCGGACTCGACGCTTCGGTATCGACTGCAGCGGATATGCGCAAGTCGCCGGAATTCGCCGGGATGATGCAGAGGCAGGAATTTGACGAGGCGCTTTATTCCGCCTCGGAGCAGCTGATGACCACCGGCGCAGCAGTGCTTGCCGTCAACCTCGACGCCCTGCCGGACAGCCCGGCGGCGATGGAGCATTTCGTACGCCTGATCCAGAGCGACCCCTCCGTATCGATGGCTTCGCTGATGATCGAATCCGCCGACTTCGACACCCTCCTGCAGGGCCTGAAGAACGCGCAAGGCAAATGCATCGCCGGTCCGCTCGACCCGGGCAGCAGCGATTTCATCGAGAAGGCTTCCGTACTCCGCAGCCTCGGCGCCGCGCTCCTGGTCAAGGCCGGAGCTGACGAACGCGCCTCATCCCTGCTCACTGAAGCCGGCGTTCCGGCGGAAGACGTCGTTTTCGTTACGGAATAGCTGCAGCAAACCAATGCTCGCAGGCAGTGCCCCCTCCGAGGTCCGTTACCCCTCATTTCAGGACCTCGGAGGGGGCACTGCCTAAGAGCATCTAAACTGACTGAATACCGCTACCTGCAGTTATCCACGAAATACTCGAAGAGGTCCAAGAAAGGCCTCTGGCCTGAGGCGGCGAAGACTTCCGGATGGAACTGGGTGCCGAGGATGAAACTGCTGACAACAGCGGGGTCATTCACGTAGCATTCCGTAATGCCGTCCGGAGATGTCCCGACGACGGTGAGGCCCTTTCCGACCGCCTTCACGCCCTGATGATGTATTGAATTGACGCTCAAGGTGTCAGTTCCGGTGGCAGTAAGCATACGGCCGACGACCGTGGTGGTGTCCATCCTGACCACGTGCATATAGCGGGAAGAGGGGCCCCGGTGCGATACGCTGTCGGACAGCTGCGCGGGAATGTCCTGCCACAGGCTTCCGCCCATTTTGACATTCAGCAACTGATGTCCCCTGCAGATGGCAAAAATCGGCTTGCGCATCTTCAGGGCAAGTCCGGCAAGGGCCATGTCGCAGGTATCCCTGTAGCCTGCGACTTCCTCAAGTTCCGGAATCGGGGCCTCGCCGTAATATGCGGGATCTATGTCCTCCCCGCCGACGAGTATCACCCCGTCTACCCGGCGCAGGCACTTGCGCAACACCGCCTCGTCCGAAATCATCGGGATAGCGACTGGCACGCCGCCGGCCTGCAGTACTGAATTGTAGCAGGCTGCGGACACGCTCGGCGCTCCGGCATCATTAAGTTTGCAGGA
>CADAFW010000120.1 GCA_902787295.1 uncultured Bacteroidia bacterium | reverse complement strand
GCGTTTTCCTGCCCGTCGGCAGTGCCCGCCGCGCTATCAGACAACGCCGCTTTCTTCGGGAACCTCCGCGCGTCCATCGCGACGAAGAAGGCCCAGAGGATGAGGCCGAGCGCCATCAGTCCCATTCCCACGAGTGCGGGGCGGGCGGTCTCGGCGAGCGAATAGACGTGGCCGGTCTGCTGGGCGACGAGTTTCGGGGAAGCCATCGGCCCGCCTTTGAACCAGCGGGCGATGCTCCGCGTCACCGCAGTGCCCGCGATCTCGCTTCCCAGGCCGAACAGCATGCATCCGGCGTAGGCCGCCTGCAGCGACCAGGGCTTGCCCGAGAGCAGCGCCAGGGTCACGATGCCGGCGCCCAGCACCATCATCCCTACGAATATGGAGCCGGTGATGCGCACGCCCCACTTGTCCAGCAGGATGCCGCAGACCACGAGACCTCCGAACACGCACAGCACGCTGTAGCCGCCGGCGTAGAGGCCGTAGCCTTTGGAATCCCAGCCGAGAGCCGTGAGGGAAGGGTTCTCGAACAGGTAGGAGATGCTGGAGAACATGTCGTCGAAGTAGTACGATGCGAACATCGGTACCACCAGGCACGCCAGTGCTATCCACGCAAGCCGCAGATGGCGGCGTTTCACCTCGTCAGCCATCCTAAGCGGTGATGTTCGGCTCCTCCAGTCCGAGGTGCTTCTTCTTGTCCACGACCTTCAGGTACAGGCCTATGAGCATTGCCGCGACGCCGAGGCAGGCCAGCATCACGAGAGCCCAGGTGTAGTTGAGCTGGTCGGGAGGGGTGCCGGGGGCGTTGGTGCTGGTCAGGACGTTGCCGATCAGGATGGGGAAGAGCCAGAGACCTATGTTCTGGATCCAGAAGATGAGTGCGTATGCCGAGCCTATGATCTTCTCGTCCACGAGCTTGGGCACGGACGGCCAGAGGGCCGCGGGCACCAGGGAGAAGCTTGCTCCCAGCACGAGGATGGTGATGTAGGCCACTATGGTTCCGCCTACCGCGCTGCCCTTGAACAGAGGCAGGATGAAGGCGAAGGTGAGGTGGCAGAAGACCAGCAGGATGGAGCCGATGAGCAGCATGGAGGCCGCCTTGCCCTTATGGTCGACGTAGTTGCCAAGGATAGGGGTGATGGCCACTGCGAGCAGCGGGAAGACGGCGAAGATGGTCTCGGCGGTGCCGCGCTTGAAGCCCATCACGCAATAGACCACGAGCGCCACGACGGCAATCGCCATCAGGCCGTTCTTGAGAGCCTTGTTGCCCTTGATGAAATTGCTGGAGAATGCGCAGACCGCCACCACCAGCATTATGATGTACTGCACGATGGTGACCGCCTCGCCTGCCCAGAACGAGCCTGCGGCAGGTTCGGTGAGGGTGAGGTTGCACTGCAGCATGTTCACCGCGTACTTCTGGAACGGGAAGATGGCGGAGTAGTAAAGCACGCAGAGCAGGGCCACGAGCCAGAATCCGAGGCTGGAGAGGATCTTGCCTATGTCCTTGATCTTGAACGGATCGTCCTTCTCCTCGGCCTCGCCGGTCTGGCTGTCGAGCTTCCTGTCCATGAAGAAGTAGGTGATGAACATCATCAGCGCGATGCAGAGCAGGACCACGCCGAATGCGACGGAACGGCTTACGTTGATCTGGCCGCCGAGCTTGGCGAAGTAGGGCGAGAAGATCATGCAGGTGGCCACGCCGAGGCGCGCGAGGGCCATCTCGGAACCCATCGCGAGGGCGGTCTCACGCCCCTTGAACCACTTGACTATACCGCGGCTGACGGTGATTCCCGCCATTTCGCATCCGCATCCGAAGATCATGAAGCCTATGGCAGCTAGTTTGGCGGAAGCGGGCATCCCGTGGTAGAACGGCAGGACGTCGTCTATGAAGCCGACTCCGGTGTGCCAGTTGAGGTTGTCCGTGAACCAGGTCTCGAGCCCGGAGCCGATAAAGGACTCGCTGATCGCATAGTACTTGATGAGGCCGCCGGTCAGCATCACGGCTCCCGAGAGCACCGCCGTGAAGCGGACTCCCATCTTGTCGAGTATGATGCCCGCGAAGATCAGGAAGAACACGAACACGTTGAGGAAGGTCTCCGCGCCTTCCATCGTTCCGAAGGCCTTGGAATCCCAGCCCCTCGTGGACTCCATCAGGTCCTTGATGGGTGAAAGGATGTCCATGAAGATGTATGCGCAGAACATTGCGAGGGCCAGCAGCAGCAAGGCTGTCCAGCGAAGGGCCGCGGAGTCGCGCAGCGTGGGTTTTTTGATGGTTTCAGTCATAATGGATTATTTGTTTGTCTTTGTTTGCGTCAAAATCCGGCCAGGGGCAGGAGGACCGTAGGCAAAAGTAGCACAAATCCCGCAAGAATCAATGCCAAAACGTATTTCCAAGCCCACCTGACCCACTTTTCGTAGGGCACTTTGGCCATTCCGAGGGCGGCCATCAGCACGCCGGAGGTGGGGGTGATCATATTGGTGAAGCCGTCGCCGAACTGGAAGGCCAGCACCATCGCCTGGCGCGAAAGCTGGATCAGGTCGCAGAAGGGGGCCATTATGGGGATGGTCACCGCGGCCTTTGCCGTGGCGCTGGGTATCAGCAGGTTGATGACGGTCTGGATGCCGTACATGAGGCCGAGCGAGCCCGTCTTGCCGGCTCCGCCCAGGCCCGATTCAAGCCCGTGCAGGATGCTGTCCACTACGTGCCCGTTCTGCAGGATGACTATTATGCCCGACGCCAGGCCTACCACCAGGGCGGCCGGAAGCATGTCCTTCGCGCCGGCTATGAATTCGTCGGCGATGCGGTTGGCCTTGAAGCCGCCGATGATGCCCACGATGATGCCCATCACCAGGAAGAGCGCCGAGATCTCGGCCATGTACCACTTGAAGCAGGTCACCCCGACTATGAGCATCACCACCGTGAGCAGCAGGACGCAGAGGATGGCGATGCAGCGCCCGGATCCGGCCTGCGCCTCTGAAGCGGGGACTTCCTGCACCCGGACCGGCTCCCTGCGTACCCTGGATGCATACCACAGGATGAACAGTATGGTCGCTCCGGTGAGGACCGCCCAGCAGACCAGCCGGTAGCCCATTCCGGAGAATAGGGACAGCGCGGCCATTTCCTGGGCTATGCCCACGGTGAAGGGGTTGAGGAAGGCGGCGGAGAATCCGATGTTGGAGGCGACGTACACCACCAGCAGGCCGGTGATGGCGTCGTAACCCATGGCCGTGACCAGGGGGACCACGATGCCCACGAACGGGATGGTCTCCTCGCTCATCCCGAACACCGCGCCGCCGATGGAGAACAGCAGCGCCAGCCCGGCGAGCACCAGCTTGTCGTATCCGCGCACGCCGGCTATGAATCGCCGTATGCCGTAGGATACCGCACCGGTGGCATTGAGCAGCCAGAAGGCGCCTCCGACTATGAGGATGAAGGCTATGATTCCGGCCTGCTTGACGAAGCCGTCGTACAGTGCCGAGAATACCTGCCAGGTCTGGGGCGAGCGCGCGGTCTCCCGGAAAGAGACGCTCCCGTCCGCCGCCGTGACATACTCCCCGGGCGTCACGAAGAACGTGGCGAGGGCGCAGACCAGGATGATGGCCGAGATGATCACGTAGGTGTTGGGAAAGCGCAGTTTTCGCATCTTGGACGGACCTGTTTGTCTTGCGAATTTAACAATTATTGAAATAAATCGTACCTTTGTCGTCTACGCTTATACGGATGTACGATATCCTGGACAAGATCGACAGCCCTGCCGACATCAAGGGCCTTTCCATCGCGGAGCTCGAAAAGCTTTGCGGGGAGATCCGTTCCTACATGGTGGAGTGCTGCTCCCGCAACCCGGGACACCTCGCCTCCAGCCTCGGGGCCGTCGAACTCATCGTGGGCGTGCATTACGTGTTCGACACCCCCTCCGACAAGCTTGTGCTGGACGTAGGCCACCAGGCATATGCCCACAAGATCATCACCGGCCGCAGGGAGGCCTTCCGGAACATACGCACCGCGGACGGGATCAGCGGCTTCCCCCGCATCAGCGAAAGCGAGTACGACGCCTTCGGGGTGGGGCATTCCTCCACCTCCATTTCCGCCGCCCTCGGCCTCGCGGAAGCGGCCAGGATGCAGGGCAGGGCGGAGAAGGTGGTCGCCATCATCGGCGACGGCGCCCTCACCGGCGGCCTGGCGTTCGAGGGCATGAACAATGCGGGCGTGGCCAAGGCCGACCTGCTCGTGATCCTGAACGACAACGACCATTCCATAGACGACAACCGCGGCGCGCTGCGCAACTACCTCATCAAGGTGACCACCAGCACCGGCTACAACCGTTTCAAGACCAAGGTCTGGGACAGCCTGGGCGACGGAGGCCTCCGCAGGGCCATCCAGCGCTGGCTCCACGGGCTCAAGTCCTGGTTCATCAAGGGCTCCGGCGGCGATCTCTTCGAGGCGCTCGGCTTCCGCTATTTCGGCCCCGTGGACGGCAACGACATCGTCCGCGTGGTGGAGATGCTGCGCAAGCTCAGGGACATGAAGGGCCCGCGCCTGCTGCATTGCATCACCGTGAAGGGCAAGGGCTATGCGCCCGCCGAGCAGGACCCTACCGTCTGGCATGCTCCGGGCAGGTTCGACCCCGCTACCGGCGAGCGGGTCCCCTCGCATTACGACCACGACCGCTACCAGGATGTCTTCGGGCAGACCCTGTGCGACCTTGCCGCCGCCAATCCCGGAATAGTCGGCATCACCCCGGCCATGTCCTCCGGCTGCGGCATGACGCAGTTCGCGGAACTCTTCCCGGACCGCTTCTTCGACGTGGGCATTGAGGAAGAGCACGCCGTCACCTTCTCCGCAGGCCTTGCGAAGGGCGGGATGAGGCCCTTCTGCAACATATATTCATCCTTCTCCCAGCGCGCCTACGACCAGATAGTCCACGACGTGGCGCTCCAGAAGCTGCCGGTCGTGCTCTGCTTCGACCGCGCCGGACTTGTGGGGGAGGACGGGGCCACCCACAACGGGGTGTTCGACCTCGCCGCCTACCGCTCCATCCCCGGCGTGACCATCAGCGCGCCGAAGGACGAGCTGGAACTCAGGCAGCTGATGTACACCGCCAGCCTTGCTGACGAGGGCCCGTTCATCATCAGGTATCCCCGCGGGATGGGGGAGGGTGCATCCTGGCGCGACGCCGCGTTCGAGGCCCTGCCGGTGGGCAAGGCAGAGACCCTGCTCGAGGGCAGCGA
>CADAFW010000119.1 GCA_902787295.1 uncultured Bacteroidia bacterium | reverse complement strand
CTGCACACGGTTGTTGGTGATACAGTGGAGGCCCTGGTCGTAGAGACCGGTGGCGAGGTTGACGCCCTTGGCGCTGTCGCCGTACTGCACGCTGGTGACCTCATACTCGATACCGAGCTGGAGCTTGCCGAAGTTGTAGATGATCGTGGGAGTGGTACGCCACATCCTGTTCATATTGACGAAGCTGTTCTTGCTGAAGTAGAGCCCGTCGGCCTTGTTGGCGGCGCCGGCGAGGGCGGCCTTGGTTCCGAAATTGTGGGCATATCCCGCGAAGAAGATGAACTGCCAGGGGCCGACCTTCTCCTGGAGGCTTACCCAGGTGGAGGAGTTCCTGGTAGGAGTGTAGGTGAAGCTGATGCCGTCAGCCTTCACTCCGCTGATGCCGTAACCGCCGTTGAGGTTGACGTGCTCGCCGCCTTCCGCGAAGACGGTCTTGGCCTTCACTGAGAAGTTGCCTGCAACGTACTGGAGATAGAGGAACGGGGTGTAGGTGAAGAGTTTCTCATTGACCTTGAGCCCTGCACTGTTGACGGTACGGGGGCTGATCGCGAGTACGTCGAGTCCGGCGCGGCCGAGGAAGCCGTCCTTCTTGTAGTTGAGGCCTGCGAACACTTCGCCGCCGCCGTTGCGGACGTAGTTGGCGGAAGCACCGTAAGGGCCGGTGGAGGTGTACTGCATCTGCCAGATGCTTGCGAGGGTGAAGCTCAGGCCGCCGCCGAAGCCGTATTCAAGGCTTACGAGCGGGGTGCGGGAGAACGGTCCGAAGGGAGCGCCGGTGTTGAGCGAGAACACGTCGGGCATGTCGGCTGCCATCGGGTGCCAGGCCTGTCCCGCCTTGAAGGTCCAGGTGCCGTTGCTCAGGCTCACGAAGGCCTGGCGCATGCGGAGCACCGCGGTACCGGTGAGGGAAGACTTGGTGACGGGGTCGTTGGCGGTGGCGCCGAGACCGTTGTAGAAGTCGGCCTCGATCTTCGCGTTGAACTTCCAGTCCTTGTACTCGTAGCCGAGCACGTCGATGCCGAGACGGGAGGTCAGGGCAGCGAACTTGAAGTTGGGGTTGGCGTTGAGGTCCTCACCTGCGGTGTTGAGGTTCCTGTCCTTGGGAAGGTAGGTGAAGAAATCTTCGGTGAGAGCTACGTTCTCACGGGTATCGAAAGCAAAGTAGTTACGGATGAAGCCGTAGACCTTGAAATGCTTCTCAGGCTGCGCGAAGGCAGTTGCACAAGCGAGCGCGAGGGCTGCGATTGCGATGACCTTTTTCATATCTGATTGTATTTAAGCCGTCTGGAACGGGAAAATGGACGTAAGGAGGAGATAGCCGAGCACGAGGCCGACCACGCCGACGATGATGCCGACCTTGATCATGTGCTTCGTCTCCACGAGGCCGGTGGCGCTTGCGATGGCGTTCGGAGGGGTGGAGATGGGGAAGAGCATTGCAAGGGATGCGCACATCGCGATGTAAGGGATCATGGCGTACATGCCGCCGAGCTGCATGAACTGGGCGTTGTTGGCGGCTGCCGGATCGGCCATTGCGGTGCCGACCACGACGAGGATAGGCACGAGCAGGGCCGCGGTGGCGGAGTTGCTGATGAAGTTGGAGAGGAAGTAGCAGACGAGACCTGCGACCACCATCACGAGCACCACGTTCATCGCGCTGAACGGGATGGCGTTGATGAGAGTGGCAGCAAGGCCGGTCTTGTTAAGTCCCGTTCCGAGGGCGAAACCACCGGCGACGAGCCAGAGGACGCTCCAGTTGATTTCCTTGATGTCTTCCTTGGAGAACACGCCGGTGCAGGTGTAGACTGCGAGCGGGATGAGGGCCACGATGTTGGAGTTGATTCCGGTGAGGGATTCGGTGACCCAGAGGAGGATGGTCACGAAGAAGGTGATCCAGGCTACGTAGGTCCTCCAGGACTTCTCCTGGGGCTTGACTTCTATCTTGAGTTCGAGGCTCTTGGTCTTGAACGGGAAGAAGGTCTGGAGAAGCAGCCATGCGATGACGAGCATCACGAGCACGAAAGGCACCATGCGCGCCATCCAGGGGCCGAAACCGATGCTGTAGCCGGCGTTCTCGAGGGCGCCGATGGCGATGGCGTTAGGAGGGGTTCCGATGGGGGTTCCGATACCTCCGAGGTTGGCTGCGACCGGGATGGAAAGCGCGAGCGCGACCTTGCCGGTCTCATCGTCCGGAAGGGCCTTGAGCACGGGCGCAAGGAACGCGAGCATCATCGCTGCGGTGGCGGTGTTGCTCATGAACATGGAGAAGATGGCGATCACTAGGAGGAATCCGAGGAGCACCATCTTGGGGTTCTTTCCGAATATTCCGAGGAGTGCCCTCGCCATGACTGCATCCATGCCGTACTTGGATGCCACGATAGCGAGCACGAAGCCGCCGAGGAAGAGCATTACGACAGGATCCGCGAAGGAAGCCATGATGCTCTTGTAATCCACCAGGGTGCCTGCCGCCTCATTGCAGATGAAAGCGAGGCCCTTGTTGGACACCGTGAGCAGCATCACGACGATTACGATGAGCGAGGTCGTCCAGTTGGGGATGATTTCGAACATCCACATGAGGGCCGCGAACACGAAGATCGCGATCATGCGCTGCTGGACGGGGGTGAGGGTCTCGATACCGAATGCGCTGGTAGGAATGGCCCAGAGAAGTACGGTGATAATCAGCACGATGGGCAGAAGCACGCAGTACTTTACAGAAAACTTGCTGTTGGACATAGGTTTTATCGTAATATATTCACTTGCACGTAAAAACGGGCGCAAATTTAGTCATAAATATGGAAAAAAGGAAACTCAGAACTGCGGGTTGGAGAGCAGTTTGGTGAGGTATGCGCATTTCTCCGGATTGCCGAGCGTCTTGCTCAGGTTGCAGGAAAGCTTGACGCAGTCGTGCCACTCGCGGCTCTCAGTGATGCGGCCGCGCGTGAGCTTGACCACGATGTTCATCGGTTCCGCTCCGGTGACGTCGCAGGTGAGGAAGGTGCCCACGCCGTAGGAATCCTGCACCCTGCCGTCCACGTATTTGTGGATCTCGATGGCGCGGTCCACGTTGAGGCCGTTGCTGTAGCATACCTGCTTGGTGGCGGGGTCTATGCCCAGCTGCCTGTACTTGGCGATGATCTTCTCGGTCTGCTCTTCCTCGTTTCCGCTGTCCACTCGGAGGCCCTTGTACATCATCGCCATGCGCTTGCTCAGGTTGCTGAAGAAAACCTCGTCCCCGAAGCAGTCGTAGAGGTAGATTCCGTTGTCGCCGTCATAGACGTCGCTGAACTTCTTCATCACGTTGAAGTTGCACTCGAAGACGCCGCTGACGTTCTCCTCGAAGCTGATGAGCTGATGGGACATCGTACCCAGCGCGCTGCAATCGTATTTCATTGCAAGCCAGACATTTGAAGTGCCGGTGAACTTGCCCGGCCATTCGCGGGAGGAATAGACTTCCTTCATCGTGCGGACCACCATGTCGTGGTGCGCGAAGCTGAAGCGGCGGCGGGTTCCCATGTCGCCGAACACGAGGCCGGCGCCGAATATCTTCTCGGATTTCTCGCGCGCCTTCCGCTCTTCCAGCACGGCGTCGTAACGCTCGAAGTCCCCGCGGTGCATGTGCATCAGTTCGGAGATGCAGCTGAGTATCGGCATCTCCCACATTATGGTGGAGAACCATTTGCCGCGGACCTTGATGTCCAGATGGCCTTCGGCGTCCTGTTCCACCGTGACCTCGCGCGGGTTGAAGCGGTAGCCCCTGAGGAAGGTGAAGTACCACAGAGGCAGGAAGATGCAGCGGCGGCGCAGGAAGTCCACCTCCTCGTCGGTGATGGTCACCTCGCTCATGTGGTCCAGCTGCTCGCGGAGCTGACCGGCGAATCCTTCCGGATAGACCTGTCCGTTGCGGTCGAAGAAAGTGTACTCCACCTCCGCCCGCGGATAGGTGCTCAGGATGTAGTACTGGCAGGTGAAGGTGTAGAGATCGTTGTCGGTGAAATGGGTGATAATGGGTCTCATCGTCTCGAGAATGATTTAAACATCTCACAAATATACTATATTTGCGGCATTATGAAAATAGCAACCATAGCCGCGGGGGCTCTCCTCGCACTCACAGTTTCTTGCAAGATGGACAATCCGCTACTCACCGAGTCGACGCTCCCCTACGGCGCGCCGCAGTTCGACAAGATCAGGAACGAACACTATCTTCCCGCCTTCGAGCAGGGAATCAAGGAGGCCAAGGCCGAAATAGACGCGATCGTCGCCAACGGGGAGGCTCCGACCTTCGCCAACACCATCGAGGCGATGGAATTCAGCGGCAGGACGCTCGACCGCGTCAGCGGCATCTTCTACAACCTCCTGGAGGCGGACGCCGATGCCGAAAAGCAGGAAATCGCCGAGAAGGTGGCGCCGATGATGAACGAGTTCTCGATGTACGTTTCCCTCAACGAGCCGCTTTTCCGCAAGGTGAAGGCCGTCTATGAGCAGAAGGATTCCCTCGGGCTGGAGAAGGACCAGATGAGGATACTGGAGAAGACCTACAAGGGTTTCGTACGGGGCGGTGCCAACCTGAGCCCGGAGGACAAGGAGACCTACGGCAAGCTCTCCGAGAAGCTATCCCTGCTGACCCTGCGCTACGGCAAGAACGTGCTCGCGGCCACCAACGCCTACACGCTGAACATCACCGACGAGGCGGACCTCGCCGGCCTGCCGGACTATATGATTGAGACGGGTGCCGCGACCGCGAAGGAAAAGGGCCAGGAAGGCTGGACCTTCGACCTGTCCTACCCCAGCTACGCTCCGTTCATGAAGTTCTGCGACAACCGCGAGCTCCGCAAGCAGATCAGCACGGCCTACGGGGCGCGCGCATTCGGAGGCGAGTTCGACAACTCCGGAATCTGCAAGGAAATCGCCGACACGCGCCTTCAGATGGCTAATTTGCTCGGCTACAAGACCTATGCGGACTACGTCATCGAGGACCGCATGGTGGGCAGCGTGGACAAGGTCTACGGCTTCCTCGGGGAGCTTATGGGACCGTCG
>CADAFW010000118.1 GCA_902787295.1 uncultured Bacteroidia bacterium | reverse complement strand
TTCGGCATCAAGGAGACCCCCGGAGTCCAGCTCAGCATGGCCCCCGTGGCCGATCCTTTCACCGGGACCGTGTGCGCATCCCTGTCCCTGACCTTCTAGCCCGCCGTTGCGATGAGTGTCAGCGATCCCGGCAAGCTCAACTGGTACGTGGCTTACGTCAAAAGCTGCTCCGAATTCAAGGTGGCCGAATTCCTGGAGAAGTTCGGCTATGAATATTACCTTCCTGTCAAGCGTGAGGTCCATCAGTGGAGCGACCGCAAGAAGATAGTCCGCAAGCTCGTGCTTCCGCGGATGATCTTCGTCCATACGACCGAATTCCGCAGGCGCAAGTCGCTGGAGGAGATACCGTATCTCTACCGTTACATGGCCAAAAGGACGGTCCCTATACCGCCGCGGTCATCCCCGACCGGCAGATGGACGCTTTCCGGATGATGGTGGAGTATGACGGGCGCAATCTCAATTTCTCCGCGGAGAATTTCGCTCCCGGAGACAAGGTGCGCGTCACCTCCGGGCCGCTGAAGGGTATGGAGTGCGAACTCATCAACGTGTCCGGCACCCGCTGCCTCGCGGTACGGCTGGGGCTTGCAGGCACGGCGACCATGGATCTTGAACTGGATACCGTAGAAAAGATTTGAAGATATGAAACTGAATATACTGCAGATATTGTTGATGGCGGGATCTCCTGAAAAGGATGCCGCAGAGAAAGCCGCGGCCCGTGTGGATGCCGCCAAGGTGGAGTTCGTGGAGAAGTTCGCGACTTCCACCCCCGGCGAACTGGCGTCGGACCTCCTGGACAAACTGGTCCGCTTCGGACTCAAACTGCTCGCCGCCGTACTCATCTACATAGTCGGCGCGATGCTGATCAAGTGGATACGTAAGTCCGTCCGCAACCGGCTCGAGAAGAAGAAGACCGAGCCGACGGTGCTCAGTTTCACCATGAGCGTGCTTACGGCGGTCCTGTGGATACTTCTCATAGTGATGACCATAGGTGCACTCGGCATCGAGACCACGTCCATCGCGGCTCTCCTGGCAGCGGGCGGCGTGGCCATAGGAATGTCCCTCAGCGGCACGATGCAGAATTTCGCCGGCGGCATAATGATCCTCATCTTCAAGCCCTTCAAGGCCGGGGATTTCATCGAGGCGCAGGGGATTACGGGCGTCGTCAAAGATGTCAGCATCAGCAGCACGAAGGTCATCACGATGGACAACAAGGTCGTGGTGCTGCCCAACGGTGCGCTCTACAACGGGGTGATCAAGAATTATTCGAAGCTTGACTGGCGCAGGGTGGACGTCACCGTGAGCGTCGAGTACGGTTCCGATGCCGATGCGGTGCGCGAGGCCCTGCTCGCGGTCGCCGCTGCAGACCCGCGTATCAAGACCGTCGCGGACGGTGCTCCCGCCGATCCGTTCGTCGGCCTGCTGCAGCTGAATTCCAGCAGCGTGGATTTCACCCTGAGGGTCTGGTGCGCTAGTTCCGATTATTTCCCCGTCTTCTTCTCTACCAACGAGCGGGTCTATACCGAACTCCCCAAGAAGGGCATCCGCTTCCCGTTCCCCCAGCTGTCCGTCCATTTCGCGGACAAGGTGCAGAAATGAAAAAAGGCTGGCCCGCGGGTCAGCCTTTTTCAGTGGATGGGAAGGACTACTGGATGTCGATCTGCCTGGTGGCCGGGACCTCGTTCACGACGGCCTTCTTCGGAAGGTTGATCGTGAGGACACCGTTCTCCATCTTGGCACCGATGTTCTCCTCGTCCACATCCTCGGGGATTACGAAGCTCTGGGAATAGGTGGCGTAAGAGAATTCGCGCCTGAGCCAGATTCCGCCGTCCTTGGCGTCCTTCTTATCGTTCTTCTGCTCCTCTTTGGCCTTCTTCTCAAGGTTGATCACAAGCTCGTTGTCGCTGTTGATGCTGATCTTGAAATCGTCCCTGGTCATGCCCGGGGCAGCAACCTCTATCTCATAAGTCTTCTCGGTCTCCTTGATGTTCACGGCCGGCGTGGCGAACTGCCTTGCTACCGGAACGCCCAGGAATTCATCTCCGAAAAAGTCGTCGAGAATGGAAGGAAGCCAAGTGTTGTCGTTGTGATTCCTTCTGTTGTAGTTTCTTGCAGGTAACATAATATCAATCTCCTATTTTTAAAGTTCTATTTTGTTTTCTCCGCCCGTCATACCGGCGGGTTCGACAGAAGGATACACAATCTGCGGACCAGCCGCAAAAACCTGCCATTTAGTACTTAAATCACTGACAATCAGTCAATTAGCGTGACAAATTGTCCCATTTTACGACAAAATGTCACGCTAATCGGTTTATTATCGGTATTGCTTTTTGCGGCAGGCACCGCCCCGCAGGACCCGTGGCCGCCCGTGGCCTCGTGAACGGGAGGGGCCCGCAAGCAAAGCGCAGCGGGAGGGATGAGCGAAGCGAAGGTCACCGCGGGGCGGTGCCTGCCCCAAAGAAGTTCAGACTGCTAGATGGACAGGGTGTCCATCACGTCCAGGAGTTCCTGGCCGATGGGTTTGTCGATCTTCACGGCCTTGGTGATGGGAACGTAGACGATCTCATCGTTCTTCACTCCGATCATCACGTTCCTCTGCCCTTCCTTCAGCGCCTCTATCGCAGCCACGCCCAGGCGGCTCGCAAGGATCCTGTCGAAAGCCGAAGGCCGTCCGCCGCGCTGCAGGTGCCCGAGGATGGACACGCGCACGTCGAACTGGGGATACTCCGTGCGGACACGCTCGGCGTAATGCATGGCGCCGCCGTCCTTCTCGGACACGATGACGATGGAGCTGTTCTTGCTCTTGCGTATGCCGCGCTCGATATAATGCGCAAGCTGGTCCACGTCGGTCTTGTCCTCCGGGATGATGGCAGCCTCGGCACCGGCAGCGATGGCACTGTTCTGGGCCAGGAAACCGGCATCCCTTCCCATCACTTCCACGAAGAAGATGCGGTCGTGGGAGGTGGCGGTGTCGCGGATCTTGTCCACGCAGTCCACGATGGTGTTGAGAGCGGTGTCGTAGCCTATGGTGGAATCCGTCCCGTACAGGTCGTTGTCTATGGTTCCGGGAAGTCCGATGACGGTCACGTCGTGCTCGCGGGCCAGCCTCTGCGCCCCGGAGAGCGAACCGTTGCCGCCGATCACGATGAGCGCGTCGATTCCGAACTTCTTCATGTTCTCATAGGCCTTGTTCATGCCCTCGTCCGTGCGGAACTCGTCGCTCCTGGCGGTCTTCAGGATGGTTCCGCCCCTCTGGATGGTGTTGCTTACCGACTCGGTGGAAAGTTCCTTGATGTACCCGTTGATGAGTCCTTCATAGCCCCGGTAGATGCCGTAGACCTTCCATCCCTGGAAGATTGCCGCGCGGGTGACGGCGCGGATCGCCGCGTTCATTCCGGGTGCGTCGCCGCCGGAAGTGAGGACGCCTATAGTCTTGATTTCTGCCATTTGCGTATTTGTTTATTGTTTCTGACTAATGGTGAAGGTTATGATGGAGCGTGCCGGAATCATGAATTCGAGGGCGCCGTTCCGCAATTTATATGAATAGAATCCGAGCGGCTCCACGGTCCTGGGCTTCTCGAAGGTGTTGTGGTCGCGGATGTCGGTGCAGGTGAGTATCCTGGCCTCGACGGCCCCCATCTCCGAATCGCAGGATAGCGTAACCTTCTGGCTCTTGGAGAGTTCGGTGTTCACCAGGGCGACGCGTATGCTGCCGTCCTTGCGCCCCGCGGTGACGCTGAGGGAAGGGTAGGTCTCGCCGGAGACCGAGCAGACGGGAGTGTCGTTCTCCACTGGCAGGAACTCCGCATCCTGGAAGATCTTGTACATCTCGAAGACGTGGTAGGTGGGAGTGAGGACCATGTGGCCCTCGGGGTCGGTGAGGATCATCGCCTGGAGCACGTTGACCACCTGCGCGATGTTGGACATCTTGATGCGGTCGGTGTATTTGTGGAAGATGTTGAGGCTCAGGGCCGCAACCATCGCGTCCCGCATAGTGCTCTGCTGGAAGAGGTGGCCCGGATTGGTGCCAGGCTCCACGTCGAACCAGGTACCCCACTCGTCCACGAACAGCGCCACCTTCCTGCCGGGGTCAGCCTTGTCCATAATCCTGATGTGCCCCTTGATGGCATTCTCGATGTCCACCGCCTTGGCCAGCGTGAGCGCGTATTCCCTGTCGGAGAATTCCGTGGCCGAACCCTTGTGGTTCCAGTCGCGGACGGTGTAGTAGTGCATCGATATGGCTTCCATCCCGGAGTCGATGCCGTTCATCAGCGTCTCGGTCCAGCCGTAGTCGTAGCTGTTGGCTCCGCTGGCCACCCTGCAGAGGGCGTTGCCGGCGTAGTTGCGGAGGTAGGTGGTGTAGCGGCGGTAGAGGTAGGAATAGTACTCCGCAGGCATGTTTCCCCCGCAGCCCCAGGCCTCGTTGCCTATGCCGAAATACTTCACTTTCCACGGCTTCTCGCGGCCGTTGGCCTTGCGCATGTCCACCACCGTGCTGGGCTTGTCGGAGGTCATGTATTCCACCCACTTGGCCATCTCCTCCACGGTCCCGCTGCCCACGTTGCCGCTGACGTATGCGTCGCATCCGAGCTTCTCGCAGAGGTCCAGGAATTCGTGGGTGCCGAAGCTGTTGTCCTCCATCGTGCCGCCCCAGGTGTTGTTGCTGATCTTCGCGCGCTTCTCCTGCGGGCCTATGCCGTCCATCCAGTGGTAGTCGTCGGCGAAACAGCCTCCAGGCCAGCGGAGAACCGGCACCTGAAGGGCCCTGAGGGCATCCAGGACGTCCTTGCGGTATCCGTCCTCATTCGGGATGGAGGAATCCCTGCCCACCCAGAGACCGCCGTAGATGCAGCTTCCGAGATGCTCGGAGAACTGCCCGTAAATCTCCTTCGGTATTATCCTTCCGTCGGCCTCCGAATCGTGGATGACGACTATGTTCTGCGCCTGTGCAGATGCTGCGAGCGCTACGGCCGCGATTACGATGATGATCCGTTTCATATAAGGTACTTTTCTTTCAATGCTTCGATGTCGGTGTCGCTGAGCCCGAGCTGATTGCGGAGGTATGCCTGCATCCCGCCGTATTCGCTCCCGATCCTGTCCAGCGCGGCCTTGAATTCATTCACGTTCACTCCCACGAGCGTCCTGACGCAGACCATTTCCGCCGCTCCGGCGCCCCTTCGGAGGAGTTCCTCGCTCATCCATCTCATGTCTTCCGCGTAATTCAGGTTGGTGATGGAGAAATCGTCGACTATGGTATCCTCGTCCGCGCCGAGCGCCCCGAGTATGAATGCGGCTCCGAGCCCTGTCCTGTCCTTGCCCTGGGTGCAGTGCCAGAGCACGGGACCGTCGCTTTCGAGGAGGATCCTCAGGAACTGCGAATATGCCTTCTGCGTGTGTTCGGCGGTCACCATCTTGACGTAGAAGTCCTCGCAGAGTTCCTTGGCGTCGTCGGTCATTATGAACTGGGCCATGGCCTCCTGCGGCGGGTGGACGGTGCTGAAGTACCTGCCCAT
>CADAFW010000117.1 GCA_902787295.1 uncultured Bacteroidia bacterium | reverse complement strand
CCAAACTTCTGGAAAGCAACTTTATGATAGGAGCCGGTCTCTTTGGCGAGACGGGCAACAGAGCCCGAGATGTGTTTCCGGGGGCGGTGCTACGCCTGTCGTATGGCCTTGACGTACGGATCGGGGAGAACTGGTCCGTGATGCCCGGCGCCGGACTCCGTACGCAGGATGGAAACGTCAACATGCTGGGCGCCGTTGGCGCGGACTTCGACGATTTGCCCATGGCGGATGTGTTCTGTCAGGCCCGTTACCATTTCGAGGCTGACGGAATAGCGATGGTCGTCTATGCCGGGCCGCAGTTTTCCTATGTCGTTGTGCCGGACCATTACTATATCGATGCCGACCCCTCCGATCCGCGAAACGGCAAAGAGAAGTTCAAAACCTGGGATATAGCCCTTCAGCCCGGAATCATTTTCCGGAGCGGAAAACATTGGCAATGGGGCTTCGAGGCGAGCGTAGGCTTGAGGAATATGCGACGCCAATACCCTGAGTACGGCGTTTCCGGCTGCGTCAGGCTGCATAATCTGATGTTCGTCTGCGGCTGGCGTTTCTGACCTCAATGCCATTCCGCAGGATGATAATGCGGGATTATGCCTATATTAGGGGGCATGAAGCGGATTATTCCCATTATGCTGCTGTGCTTCGCTGCCGTCGTTGCGGCGGCGCAGGGACGCAATTTCGAGGTCAGGGGGCCTCAGGGCGGCATCGCGCTCGGACTCACCCTTCCCGACGGTTTCAATCCGGAGACCGGCCGCTGCCCTATGGTCATACTGATGCACGGCATCTTCTCCAGCAAGGATTTCGCGCCCATGCCGGCACTGGCCAAGGCGCTGGCGGAGGCCGGGATAGCATCCATCCGCTTCGATTTCGGCGGCCACGGCAGGAGCGAGGGCACGAAGCAGGCCATGACCATCGAACGGGAGATTGCTGAGGCGATGGCCGTATGGGAATATGCCAGGGCGCTGCCGTATGTATCCGGAATCGGGCTCCTGGGGCATTCGCAAGGGGGCGTTGTGGCCTCCATGACAGCCGGCCGCCTTGCTGCACAGGGGACAGCTGACCCCGTGAAGGGCCCCGGCGTGCCTGTCGGCCTGGTGCTCATCGCCCCCGGCTCCGTCATCAAGGAAGCCTGCCAGGGCGGCAAATTCTTCAACGCCCGTTTCGATCCCGCCGATCCGCCGGAATTCATCCGCTGCTGGGGTATGTACAAGCTTGGCCACGAGTACCTCGTGAGCACGCAGACGCTCGATATATTCGGCACCTCCGCGGCCTTCAAGGGTCCTGTGTGCATCCTGCACGGCACCAAGGACAAGATCGTACCCCTCTGGTGCAGCGAGCGCTACAAGGAGACTTATGGCGACAGCGCGACCCTCACCCTGATCGAAGGCGGCAATCACATGATCACCATCCGCAAGGCCGAGTTCGTGAAACTTGCGGTGGAGTTTTTCGAGGGGTTATGATTTTATTCATAACCTTTTTACGATTTGCATCCCGTGTTGCGATTTAATTACTACATTTGCTGACAGTTTTGCGTTGATGCGGATAAATAAATAAGGAGGAACGAATTGTGGCAAAGCCGATCAAAGAGACGCCCGTCCTTTATGACGAAGATGCTTACCGCTTTGAAATAGCGGCGCGGAATGTCGTTCCCCTTTCTGATGAGAAACGGGAAGAAGTCTTCCGAAATTACGAAGAAGTACGCAGTTGGTGTACTTCTGATGTTCTATGAACCTGGAACTGAGGAAATTCCATTCTGGAATCGATACCCTTAAACCGTTCGATTGCGGAGACGCAGATCTGAACGGTTTTTTGGTCGAAACTGATAATGGCACTCCCAATGCCACATTTTTCGACAGTGAACTTCTTGCTGTCACTTATGTTCTTGAGGATAAGGATACGGGTGCAAATGTCGCATACTTCAGCCTTCTTAATGACAAGGTCGATCGGGAATTTGTCGATCCTTCGATTTGGAACAAACTCTCACGCAGAATCCCTAACGCTAAACGCCGCTCCTCTTATCCCGCATTAAAGATAGGGCGTCTTGCTGTCAGCAATACACTTAGAGGACTTGACATAGGTACAAAGATCATTAATTATATTGAAGCCCGTTTTACGACAAACCGAACTTCTGGTTGTCGTTTTATCACCGTCGATGCATATCGTTCAGCGGTGGGTTTCTATCGAAAGTGTGATTTCAGTTATTTAGTTCAGCCTGCTCCTGAGGATGAGACAGTATTGATGTACTTTGATCTAAAGAGTCTTATGAAATAATAGTTAAATCACTATGACTCTCACTTTTCATTCTTTCGGCTCATCTCCTGATCTGCTCCTTATCCAGCCTACGGCGCGGCATGAGGCGCCGGGTATAGAGGCGGAACTGGACGCCATCTATGCAACCACGGGAAAGTCCTATGTCATGGCGCTGGTGCACGTGGACGACTGGGATGTGGATCTGATGCCTTGGGCGGACCGGAAGATTTCCCGGGACGAAAGGGCGGGGAAGTACGCGGAACGGACGCTCAAGTTCATCATTGACAATGTGTTGCCGCAATATCCCGGCCTTCCTGTGATCATCGGCGGCTATTCGCTTGCGGGCCTTTTCGCGCTTTGGGCGTCGATGCTGAGCGACCGTTTCGCTGCCGTTGCCGCGGCCTCGCCGTCCCTTTGGATCGAAGGCTGGCTTCCGTATGCCGAGATGCATCCTACTCTTGCCGAGAACGTCTATCTGAGCTTGGGTGACAGGGAGGAGATCGCCAAGAACAAGGCCATTGCCCGCGTGGGAGACTGCGTGCGGGCGCAGCACGGACTGCTGGAGGCCAGCCTCGGGCAGGAGCACTGCACCCTCGTGATGGAGGAGGGCAACCATTTCACCGACAACGCCGGCCGCCTCGCCCGCGCCTTCGCGTGGTGCATCGAGCGTATCTAATTGAGTCCCGCGGGCGTGTGGAGTTCGTCCAGGACGCCGTCCACCTGGCCGGAGAAGCCGCCGGCGGGGGAATGTCCCATATAGCTTCCGAGGAGCCCGTCGTTTTCGCGTATTCCGCTCGTCGGCGGGATCTTGGAAAGGTCGGGCAGGATGAACCCGGGGATGACGTCGAGCAAGGCAGGGTGTTCCGTGAATCCGGCAAGGGGATCGGCCGGATCGATGAATCCCGGATTGACGTCCGTCTTCCAGTTGTCCTCCATACGGGAGATGAAATTGGCGCTGCCGCTGATGTCGTCGTTGTAGATATGGTCGCTCCAGACGACTTTCTCGAAGGCCCATTTCACGTTGTATAACACGTTGCGGATGAATTCGTTACGCTGCGGCTCCGCGGGATCGCCCTCGTAGTAGGAGGCGAATTCGGGGTAGTGCGCGCGGAATGCCGGTCCGTCCACCAGCGCCACGGAATCGCGGTGCGCTATGAGCCTGTCTGCCCCCCAGGTCTTGAGCCTGCCGTCGGTCTTGACGGCAGCGCAGGGGAGGTCCATGAAAATGTTGTCGTGATAGCGGATGTCACTGCCGCCGCCCATCTGGACGGGCGGGGAGGTGATGTTCCGGAAGATGTTGCCACAGACCTCCACGGCGCCGGAGCCGTCGTCGTGGTAGCAGGCGCGCACGTTGAACGGAACCTCGATGTCGTGGAAATAGTTGCCGCGGATCACGCTGCCGCGCTGGGCCGGATTGCGCCCGTGGTAGAGCGCGCCGTTGTCTTCGATGTCCAAACAGACGTGGTGGACGTTGCAGTATTCCACCGTCTGGTCGTTGCCGAGCATCAGGATGGCCATAGTTGCGGACTCGTAGAATTCGCAGCCGGAGATGCGGTTGCCAAGGCCGCTCATGGTCACGCCCACGCGGTATTGCATCTCGATGCGGTTGAAGTTGTGGATGCGGCTGTTTTCTATGTAGTTGTCGCCGCGGACGATGTTTACCCGGTCCCCGCCGGCGAGTTCCACGGCTCCGGCGCCGAGGTCGTAAAGGTCACAGCCCGACAGTCCGCAGTGCCTGCTGGCAGGATCGATCTTGGCAGCGACGTGGCCCATCCCGTGGATGCTGCAGCCCTCGAGGCGCGTATCGCGGCAGCCCCGCATGATCACCGCGTCGCCCCTGGAGCAGGCGAATTCCAGGCCTGAAACCACTACTCCCGTGCAGTTCCGGAGAACCAGCAGCGGGTCGCTCATCAGGCTGATTTCCAATCGTTTGGTGCCCTTCGGAAGCATCAGGTAGCAGCGCTTGTCCGCAGCATCCAGGGAATACTCTCCGGGCAACGTGACCTCTTCTGGAATGTTGAGGACTTTCCAACGCTGGAACTGCTCCCCGGGCTTATGGCCGAATCCGTAGTTGGTCTGGGTTCCGGCCTCTATGGTCTTGTCCGCCCCAAGATGCTTGATGGGCGTCATCTCCGTGGTCCAGCCGAATCGGAAACAGCCCCACAGCCATCCCAGTTCGGGATTTTCCCATTCCAGCGGGCGGTCTTCCCTGAAGGCGATCACGCCGAAACCGTCGCCTTCCTTCGGGCGTATGTAGCCGCCTCCGGGAGTGACCACGGAATCCAGAGGCAGCGGTGCTCCGTCAGGCCATTCGCTCAGCCTCATCGGCACTCCGTCGGCAAAGAGTTCGGACCAGGACGGCCCGGTCAGGTGCGGATCGCCTTTCGGAACTATGGGACCGATGGGGTAGCGGCGCAGGTCCAATTGCCTGACCCCCGGGTTGACCCCCTCTCCGACCCCCGTCTTTCTCACGCGGCGCAGGCGCCACAGCGGGATTCTCCTGCCTCCGCTGATGCAGGCCCCTTCTTCGCCCCGTATCACCAGCGCGTTCCTGTCCTCGACCAGCAGCGTCCCGTCGAGCCGGTACACGCCTTTGCGGAGGGTGACCGTGTCGCCGTCGGAGGCCTTCATTATGGCGCGCTGCAGGTTCCGGAGCCCTTTTACGCGGTATTCTTTCGCCCCTGCGCCCGGGCATATCATCAATGCAGCAACTGCCGCCAGGATGGTCATTCGTTTCAGCATATCGCTAATTTAGGGATATTCCGCCGGAATGCAAAGCGGCGTTAACTGTCTTCCTGACAGAAGGTTCCCCTTGCCTTTTCCAGGATTTCGCCGGCGTCTTCGAGCAGGTTGTAGAGCCCGTCCTGGGAGAGCACGCCGCGGCTGATGCCGGCCGGGATCTGCCCGGCCTCGTCTGCCTCATAGTCCTTTCTCCACTGCCCTGAGGCCATATATCCTTCGAGTTC
>CADAFW010000116.1 GCA_902787295.1 uncultured Bacteroidia bacterium | reverse complement strand
CTAGAAGGTCAGGGACAGGGATGCGCACACGGTCCCGGTGAAAGGATCGGCCACGGGGGCCATGCTGAGCTGGACTCCGGGGGTCTCCTTGATGCCGAAAAGGCGTTTCGTCGGTTCCAGGAGCCAGCCTCCGACATTGGCGCAGAGGATGCCGCAGCCGGCCCCGGCGACGGTGTCCCACCACCAGTGGCGCTTGTGGCAGACCCTCGCCACGCCGACGCAGGTCGCGACGGCATAGGCGCCGACTCCCCAGCCCCAGCCGTACTCCTTGCGGACCAGCTCCGCCCCGGTGAATGCGAAGGCGGTGTGCCCCGAAGGGAAGGAATTGAACGCGGAGCCGTCCGGCCGCTCCTCCCTGATGACGTTCTTAAGGATACCGTTCACGAGGATGAGTTCGGCCGCATAGGCGCAGCCCAGTTCGATGCTGCGGTCCAGGATGCCGTGTTCCGCCTGCACGCCGGCAAGGCCGAGCCCGAGGTCCGCCAGCGCGGGTGCGTACTGGTACCAGGTCTCCGCCAGGCGGTTGTCCACCCTCTGCGCCCGTGCGGGAAGCAAGGCGAGAAGCAGGCATAGCGGGATGACGGCAAGGCGCTTGATCATATTCATAAAATGCTCTTATTCATCAGGATACAGGGACACGCCGTAATCGAACAAGTCCTCCGGCGCGATGTCCCGGAGACGGGGATGAGCGGCGTCCTTGGCGGAGAGGACCACGTCCTCCGGCCTGATGCCCCAGTCTATTCCGAGGTCGGGGTCGTCCCAGGCCACGGCGCCTTCGGAAGCGGGCGCATAGAAATTGTCGCACTTGTACTGGAACACCACTTCGTCGGAAAGCACGCTGAAGCCGTGGGCGAACCCGCGCGGGATGAACAGCTGGAGATGGTTCTCGCCGCTGAGTTCAACGGCCACGTGCCTGCCGAAGGTGGGGCTGCCCACGCGCACGTCCACGGCCACGTCCAGCACCCTGCCGCTTACGACGCGGAGGAGCTTGGACTGGCTGTCCCGGCCCTTCTGGAAATGCAGGCCGCGCACCACTCCGTAGCACGAACGGCTCTCGTTGTCCTGCACGAAATGCACGGGACGCACGAGCCGGTCGAAGTCACGCTGCGAGTACGACTCGAAGAAATAGCCGCGCGAATCGCCGAAAAGTTTCGGGCGGATTATCACGACGTCGGGGATGGCGGTCTCTATTATTTCCATAATCTTTCAACGCATTTTTCGAGTGAATCCTTCCAGTACGGTATCTTGTAGCCGAACGTGTCCTTGAAGAGGGTCTTGTCCAGCACGGAATAGTGCGGACGGTCCACCCTGGAGGGGAATTCGCCGCTGAGGCAGGGCCTGACGTCGCACACATCGCCCTTCAGCTCGCAGATGGCCTTGGCGAAATCGAACCAGCTGACGGCTCCCTCGTCGCTGAAATGGTAGATTCCCCGGCAGCCGAGACGGCCGCCGTCCACGATGTGCATTATAGCGTCTGCAAGGTCCGCGGCGCTGGTGGGGCTGCCCACCTGGTCCACCACCACCTTCACGGAATCGTTGGCTCCGGTGAGCTTTCCCATGGTCTTCACGAAATTCTTGCCGAACGGGGAATAGAGCCAGGCCGTGCGGAGGATGATGTAGTTGCAGCCGGAGTTCACCACCGCACGCTCCCCTCCCAGCTTGGTGCGTCCGTACGCGCTGCGGGGGCCGACCTTGTCGGTCTCGCGGAGCGGGGTGCAGCCGTCGCCAGGGAACACGTAGTCGGTGGAGATGTGGATTAGCGTCGCTCCCCTGCCGGCGGCCACTTCCGCCAGGTTGGACGGGGCCACCCTGTTCAGGAGGTCGGCCGTGGCTTCGTCGTCCTCGGCCTTGTCCACGTTGGTGTAGGCGGCACAGTTGACGATGAGATCCACCGACTCGGAATCGCACACCAGGCGCACCGCATCGCGGTCGGTGATGTCCAGGTAGACGGTCTCCACCTCAGGCTGGCTGCTGACGTCGGTAAATATGAAACGGTGTACGGACCCCTTGGCGTGGAGCCTCAACTCATTTCCCAACTGGCCGTTGGCACCGGTGACAAGTATATTCATTGGCGCACATCTTTAATCTCACAAAATTAATTAAATTTGCACACAATGGCAAAGCGACCGGTCATATACCTCTACACCGACGGGGCGTCCAGCGGCAATCCCGGTCCCGGAGGATGGGGCGCGGTGCTGGTCTGCGGAGAGTTGCGGAAGGAGATGAGCGGAGGGTTCGCCCGCACCACCAACAACCGCATGGAACTGACCGCGGTCATAGAAGGCCTCAAGGCCATCAAGTGGGAAGATGCGGAGGTGGAGGTCTGGAGCGACTCCCAGTACGTCGTGAAGGCCGTCACGGAAGGATGGCTCGAGAACTGGATCAGGAAGCAGTGGAAGAAGGTCAAGAACCCTGACCTCTGGCAGGAATTCCTGACGCTCTACCGCAGGCACAGGGTCACTTTCCATTGGATTAAAGGCCACGCAGGGCATCCCGAGAACGAAAGGTGCGACCGGCTTGCCGTAGAGGCATATTCCGATCCGGCGCAGCTCCCGGAGGACGCCGGGTTCGTGGAAGACAACGACAACAACTTATTTCAGATATGAGAAAACTTACAGTCGGAATCACCCAGGGCGATTCCAACGGCATCGGATACGAAGTCATCATCAAGGCCCTCTCCGACCCGCGCATACTCGAGCAGTTCACGCCGGTCATCTACGGCTCTTCCAAGATTTTCAGTTTCTACCGCAAGACCATCCCCGAAATAGAGCAGATGGACACCAACGCCATCAGTTCCGCAAGGGACGTGCACCAGAAGCGCGTGAACATAGTCAACTGCCTCCCGGAGAACGCCTATGCGGAACCGGGACAGGCCACGTCTGAATCCGCAAAGGCCGCGATCACCTGCCTGGAGAAGGCCATCGGAGACCTCAAGGCCGGAGACATCGACGTGCTGGTGACCGGGCCCATCAACAAGAAGGCGATGGCCGGACAGGGTTTCGGATTCCCCGGGCACACCGAGTACATCCAGAACGCTTTCGGGGTGAAGGACGTCACGATGCTGATGGTCAGCAGCCGCATCAAGGTGGGCGTGGTGACGGGACACATCCCGCTCAAGGACGTGCCGGGCCAGATCTCCGAGGAAAAGATACTCAGCAAGCTCCGCCTGATGAACGAATCGCTGAAGCAGGATTTCTGCGTGGACCAGCCGCGCATCGCGGTGCTCAGCCTCAACCCCCACAGCGGCGACGGAGGCCTGCTCGGGGACGAGGAGGGCCGCATCATCATACCGGCCATCAGGAGAGCCACCGAGGAAGGCATACTCGCCTTCGGGCCGTTCTCCCCTGACGGATTCTTCGGTCTCGGACACTACGAGCAGTTCGACGCCACCCTCGCGATGTATCACGACCAGGGCCTCGCCCCGTTCAAGGCGCTTTCCTTCGAGGACGGAGTCAACTTCACCGCCGGCCTGCCGGTGGTACGCACCTCCCCGGACCACGGCACCGCATTCGAGATGGCCGGACGCGACGAAGCCGACCCCCTTTCCATGAGGGCCGCAATCTTCGCTGCGATAGATATTTACAGGAACCGTGAGGCCTACAGGGACCTCCTCGCCGGGAAGATGCCCGAGCGGGAAACGGAAGACAGGGCTAGGAGGTCAGGTCGTCCACAGATTGCCTGACGGCATCGTAGTCGTATCCCCGGGAAAGGGCGAACTTGATGAGTTTCAGTTTTCCCTGGGGATCGTCAGCAAGGGTCTTCCACTTGGATTCGAGAAGCTGCCGGAGCCTTCCGGCGGCTTTTTCCGTATCTATTCCGCCTATGGCCTCGTCTATCACCTGGCGCGCTATGCCCTTTCCGGACAGAGCGAAACGGATCTTGACTGGCCCCCAGCCGGACAGGGAAGCCTTCTCCCTGGCGAAAGCGCCTGCATAGCGCAGGTCGCTCACGAAACGGTCCGCGACCAGGCTTTCCACGATCTCTTCCGCGGCCTGCGTGTCGCCGTCCAGCTTCCGGACGGCCTTCAGCCTGATGTCCGAAACACAATATTCCCTCCGGGCGCACTGGGCCTGGAGGGAATCGAGGACTTTCCTGGCCTTGTCGTCCATACGGCTAGAAGTCGTAGCCTATGAACAGGCAGGCCTGGAGCCTGTGGTTGAGGTCGGACCAGCGAAGGGTGCCGCGTATAGGTCCTATGACGGTGTCGTATCCCACCTCGATGGCCGCACCGAAATGCTGGCGGCGGGAAATGTCATCGGGTGTCGTCTGCCAATTGGAGAACAGGCCCTTCATCGTCTCGGCACTGCGGAGATAGCCGCCGCTGAGCGTGAAGAACAAAGGCTTGAACGCATCCAGCCGCAGGCCGAGGTTGGCGACCATTACGTGATTGTCCATCGAGGCCGCCCCTTCCCAGCCGACGAAGGGAATCTGCTGGTCCACGTATCTGCCGTACATACAACCTCCCACCATATTGCTGAAAGGCTCATACATGTATGAAGACACATGGTACTCATCCACGTTGCTGTCGAAGAACGAGCGGTAGTGCAGATCGGGGACGAGTGCAAAGGGACCCATGGGAATAGGGGCCCTGAGGTCCACGTGGAAGGATCCTACGGGATTGAAGCCCATGTCGGAATTGTCGAATTTCCTGAAGTCACAGTTGGCCCCGTACTTAAAGTCGACGCCCTTGCGGGGG
This sequence comes from uncultured Bacteroidia bacterium, assembly GCA_902787295.1. GTDB lineage: Bacteria > Bacteroidota > Bacteroidia > Bacteroidales > UBA932 > Cryptobacteroides. The sequence continues at coordinate 949 of CADAFW010000116.1, read as the reverse complement.
AAGTACCTGTCGTCGAGGGTATATGTGATGACATTGACGAACGCCCCGAGGAATTTCTCGTTGACGAAATTGTCAAGATCGGCGAATTTCTGGAACTTGACGCCGGCCTGGAGGTCGGTGTTGGTCCACCTGAGCTTGGACAGGTAGGCCATTGCCTTGAAGCCCTTGTATTCGCGTATCACCGGGGCGAAATCCATCATCTGGAGTCCGTATGCATATTTGTAGGTCTCCGCCTTGAGGTTGAAGGTAGGCCATCCCGGATAATCCACAATATAGTGGGCGCTGCCGTTGAGGCACTGCCCGAGACGGAGGTCCACGTTCAGTTTATGGCCCATCAGCTTATGGGCGTTGATACCCACGTTGAGCGCGATGGCGGCCCACTGCTCGGTGTCGAGCCTGAATCCGAGTCCGAACTGGTTGGTGGGGGCCGGTGCACAATGGAACACGAGCCTGAACGGTTCTTCCTTGCCGTAAAGCGAATAGGTGATGGTATCGAAGGCTCCGGATGCCTGCAGGTGCGACATCGCGGCGTCAATTTCCTCCTTGCCCACCCTGGTTCCTACCTTGAGGCCTATGATCTTCATCAGCATCAGGTCCTACCTTGAGGCCTATGATCTTCATCAGCATCAGGGACTCCTTCTCGGGTATGCCCTCGAACTCCACTCCGCCGAGGAGGACTTTCTCGTGGGCGATATTGATCGCCTTCTTGCCGGTGATGTAAGGCACGGCGTCCTTCATATGGGCCTTGATGTCGGCGATGCCCTCTGCCTGCTCCTTGGCGGCCGCGTAGCCGTTGTCATAGAGGGTGTTGATGGATTCCTCCGAGAAGCTCAGCATGTTGAATCCGTCCACGCACGGCTTGATCACGACGTCGGGGTTGGTCACGTTCCTGTTGAAGGAGTCGGCGCCGAGCATCCTGATGAACTGCATGAAGATATCGGCGAAATTA